>DRLZ01000061.1 GCA_011322755.1 Crenotrichaceae bacterium | reverse complement strand
TATATTACATTAGATAACATGATCAACTTATTAATTTTTAATGACGTTTTATTATTGCGGATAGAGGTTTATCAAGCAGAAAAACGATGAGAAACACACAATTCATCACAATAGAACAATGTGATTGACGGTAACAGCGTCATCCATAAAGTCTATTGTGTTTGTTTCTGTTTTCAGCTGGAAATGAAATCACGGAAAAAAACATTGCCAAGTGTTCGTCAAGATGGGCTGAATGACTCATCAAGACTGCGCCATAAACTCAAACAGCTTCTAAAAAAATCTGGCACTGGTATACTTCGCAAAGATTTATTTTAGTATAGAGGGCTGTTTTACTATCCTGTTGTGTGCTGCTTAAAACTCTTACGTACCCATAATTACTGTGGTTTTTTGGGACTCTGCCGCACCTTGCTGGCAGGGCATTCATGATGGTTATAGAAGTACACTGTAAACCAGGGAAGTGCAACGAGAAGGCTGTCATTGTCACTGCTGCATGGGTATGGGGCTGATGCAACCTGCTGTACAGACAGAAATAACATCACTTAATTTATTGATTAATCGTAAAGCCAAAGCATGACAATTAAAAATACTACACTGCTGTGCACTATTACCTTTGGAACCACACTGTTCTTGAGTGCATTACTACTGTTTTCAGTACAACCCATGTTCGGCAAACTATTACTGCCGCTGCTTGGTGGAACACCATCTGTATGGAATACCTGCATGGTGTTTTATCAGTCTCTGTTGTTTTTCGGCTATCTCTACGCACATGTATCATCAACAAGGCTGCAATATACACACCAGATAGTACTGCATTTGGGTATTTTTGCACTGAGCCTTGCTCTATTACCAGTTGGGCTATCAGAAAATACCGCGCCTTCTGCTGATAGCAATCCGCTCTTTTGGTTGCTTGGCACCCTCGCTGTTGTAATTGGGCTACCTTTTTTTGTGGTTTCAACTACGGCACCTTTATTGCAAAAGTGGTTTTCTGAGCTTGGCCACAATAGCAGTGATGATCCTTATTTTCTGTACGCGGCCAGTAACGCTGGAAGTTTACTGGCTTTGTTAAGCTACCCGTTCCTGATTGAACCGGTTATCGGATTAACCCAGCAAACATTGTTCTGGAGTGTCGGCTATGCGGCATTCGGAATCTGTCTGGGTAGTTGTGCCTATCTGTACTGGAAATTTCACTCTTCCCAGAATCAGGAACAACTTGCTAAAACTCAATCTGAAGAAATAACCGAAACACCACTGCAAAGCTCAACGATTATGCACTGGTTAGCGCTGGCATTTGTTCCATCAAGTTTATTGCTGGGTGTCACCAATCACATCAGTACAGATATTGCAGCAGCACCCCTGTTGTGGATATTACCACTGTCATTATATTTGCTCAGTTTCGTCATTGTTTTTTCCAGACAGGGCGATCGCTTTCACCCACTCATGGTTGCTATTCAGCCAATCATTTTGTTACCTTTGATTGCATTCTCGTTTATCAACCCGGCTGCGATTCCCTACTGGCTCAATCTGGTTATTAATTTACTGGCATTTTTTGCAGCTGCAATGGTCTGTCATGGACAATTGGCAATCAATCGTCCATCAACTGTGCATCTCACCCATTACTACCTGATCATGTCGTTCGGCGGGATGCTGGGTGGTTTGTTTAATACCTTTGTTGCACCAGTGATTTTTAATTCAGTTGTTGAGTACCCTCTAATGATTATTGCGGCATTGTTGCTGCGTCCCACACTGACACATGCGGGTTATCAACTCAGCTGGTCTGGAAAACAATTACCGGCATGGGTAGACTGGGTGGTCGATACAGCATTACCACTCGCACTGTTAATCACGGGAATTGTGATTTACTTATCCGATATTTCGATTGGGCATAATATTGATGTCATCGGAGTGGTCTTGCTGGTACTGGCCGGATTAAGTTACGCACTCAGAGAACGTCCGATGCGTTATGGATTATTTGTGGGTGCATTACTGGTATTGGCAATCGGCTTACATAACGCCTTATCCAATGTCATTTATCGTGAACGCACATTTTTTGGTGTTATGAGTGTTCAGAACACAGTACTGCCAGAACAAACAGCAACAAAACGCATACCAAGACGCTTTCATGAGCTCTGGCATGGTACAACCAAGCATGGTGCGCAACATCTGGATGCTCGCCTGAAATGTGAGCCATTAAATTACTACAGCCGTTCAGGACCAATTGGTCAGTTTTTCAAGGCGTTTGATCAAGTCGATGACAACTGGAATATTGCTGTAATCGGTCTCGGTGCTGGCACTATGGCAGCTTATGCCAAGCCCGATCAGCACTGGCGCTTTCTGGAAATTGATCCAGAAGTTAACCGGATTGCATCAGATAGCCGTTTTTTTACCTATTTAAGTGATTGTCATTCCAGTCATATCAAGCTGGAAGCAGGTGATGGACGCTTGTTGTTAAAAAGGATTCCCGATCACAGTCTCAACCTGCTTGTGCTGGATGCATTCAGCTCGGACGCAATACCAACTCACTTGTTAACCCGAGAAGCATTAACCTTATACAAGCTTAAGCTGAAAAACAACGGCTATATGGCCTTCCACATCACCAATCGTCATCTTGAACTGCGGAAAGTTATAGCCAGCCTGGCATGGGATATGAAGTATTCATTGCTGGCGCAACAATATTTTCCAGCTCAGGAAAAACCACAGATCACCCGTGCAGACTGGGTGATTCTTGCTAGCAATGATTCATTGTTACAACGACTCAAACAACGTACCACAGGTGACTGGAAAACATTGCCACTGGATTTGCACATGAAACCCTGGACAGATGATTTCAGTAATATTTTTGATGTATGGAAAGAGTAATACAGCTTTTGTCTGGTATGAATTTGAAATAGTTTTGGAACATCGAAGAACCTTCTGAATATTTCCCAGCAAGATGGTATGACAAGCATATGTACTGACACACCCGTTGAAGCTGAATGCTTTGATTTGTACCAGGACTTTATACTCGACGGAAAACAGGAAAAAGACCAAGTAATGCTGCGCCAAACAGCCATAAAGCAGCAGGTGCTGGAACAACTGTGCTCCCCTTGGCTATCACATTGCCATTGTTCCCCAGAGTAATGAAAGGTGAAAATGCCTTCTCTGAAAAAAAGAAAAAATGTGATTGCGATGTACCCGGGTTAAGTAGGATTACTGAAAAAACCATGTCCACCGCCACCGAGAAGTGATGCATCAGGATCTACAACCCAGTAACTGACAATTTTATTAAACTCACTACCGAATAGTGTATTCCAATTTATATGCACTCGTACTCGTATCCGGAACTGTCCAGGCGTTGGTACCGCGGAAACCCAGGTTGCTCTCATTGATTTCCCATGCACTTCTTGTGATTGTACTTGAAGCCCACAGATTGTTGCGTTCTGATGGGTTAATTGAATGTGCTAACGCTGAATTTGCACCAAAACCAAACGAGCCAGACTCTGCTTGCTTACCTTACCGGGTATTTTGCGATTTCTAATCGACTCGCGCTTTTAAACTTCTCGCGTTGCCTTGAATTCAATCTCTGGCCAGCGTTCTTCAATCAACTGCAGATTAACCCGTGTTGGCGCCAGATAGACCAGATAATCGGAACCATCGATTGATAGATTGGCGAAAGCTTTCTGTTTAAACTCTTCCAGCATTTTTTCATCATCGCAAAATACCCAGCGTGCCAGGGTAATGGGAATGTTGTCATATACACACTCAACATTGTATTCGGCTTTCAGACGGAAAGCCGTTACATCAAACTGTAGCACACCGATCGCACCCAGTATCAAGTCATTGTTTTTTAAAGGCCGAAACAACTGGGTCGCACCTTCTTCAGAGAGCTGGATCAAACCTTTATGCAAGGCTTTGGCACGAAGCGGGTCTTTTAACACGACACGACGAAATAACTCAGGGGCAAAAAACGGGATTCCTGTGTATTTTAATTTTTCGCCTTGTGAAAAGGTGTCGCCAACCTGGATGGTGCCATGATTGTGCAAACCGATGATATCTCCTGGCCAGGCTTGTTCGGTGTTTTTTCGGGTATCTGCCTGAAACGTGATCGCATTGCTGACCTGGGTTTGCTTGCCAAGTCGCGCCTGATACATTTTCATACCTTTGTTG
>DRLZ01000060.1 GCA_011322755.1 Crenotrichaceae bacterium | reverse complement strand
AATTTCATACAATGGCAATGCTTGCAGTTTTTTGCCAATATTTGTTGAATCAATGGCTTCAGGGCACTGGTTGCGAACGAGCTGGAAGACAGCATCATCAACAAACAAAACAGCAACGTGTTGCTCAAAAGCCCCGACGATCATTAACTGATCCAGCGCTTCGCTGGTTTGAGCGCCATGATAGATTGGGCGGCTGAGAATAAACAGAAACTTTTTCATTGAGATTGCGGGATTGTACGAGTAAAGTGGCTAAAAAACCATCAGCCTGTCTGCTTCTATCATGGCTTCGACCATTTCGCCCAGACCTCCGATTCTGAAACCTGTGGCAAGCAGTGCTGAGTGATGGTTTTGTGTTAGCCCGCGTAGCTGTGCCGCGCTGATGCATACAAGCAAATCAACATGGTAGTCTGTAGCAAGCGCTGACCATTCTGCAATCATGTCGATCTGGTCTGCTGGCGCTTGAGATGAAACAAACGCATTGTAAATACCTTCGTGATAAAAGAAAATACGTTTGATCTGATGATTGTCAAGAACTGCCCGGCTGAATTGTAATGCAGTGTAGGCAGATTGACACTGATAAGGGGCAGAATTG
The DNA here is from genome assembly GCA_011322755.1 of Crenotrichaceae bacterium. Lineage (GTDB taxonomy): Bacteria > Pseudomonadota > Gammaproteobacteria > Methylococcales > DRLZ01 > DRLZ01. The sequence continues at coordinate 15,850 of DRLZ01000060.1, read as the reverse complement.
ACCTGGATAACAAATACCATGATAAATATCCTGTGTTTTGAACGAAATTGTATACTTTCTACTTAAGCATCATTAATGATCGTTTCAATACATCGAACCATTATACTGCACAGCTGACTAACTGTTTATGATAACCCGAGTTAAACGTGATTTCAGAGTTGTTACCTTGTCTGTGCTGCTATTCTGTTCTGGCAGTCCATCAGTTTATGCGCAGGGTTCAATCAATCTGCCTGATTTTGGTGATTCCAGCGGACGGTTGATTACGCCTGAAGAAGAACGCAAGTTTGGTAAACGCTTTTATGAATTTATCAATGAAAAAGCAACGCTGAATAAGGACCTGGAAGTTCACGAGTATATCGAATCACTTGGTCAGCATTTGGTGAAAGGCAGTGATTTATCACAAGCGCCATTTCATTTCTTTGTGGTGATGGATCCGGCAATTAACGCATTTGCTGGGCCAGGCGGGTATATCGGCATCAATGCTGGATTGATTCTGAAAAGCAACCGGGAAGGTGAGCTGGCTTCGGTGATGGCTCATGAGATCGCGCACGTGACGCAGCGTCATTTGTACCGTGCTTATGAGGCGTCAAAACAGTTATCTGTGCCTGCGACCATGGCAACCATTGCCTCATTGTTGCTGGGGTTTGTCTCGCCTGAACTCGCTCAGGCTGCGTTAATTGCAACCCAGGCTGGAAATATTCAGTATCAGATTAACTTCACCCGCGACAACGAGCAGGAAGCTGACCGTGTCGGTATGCAAATACTTTCTCAATCAGAATATGATCCACGTAATATGGTGGCTTTTTTTGAGACATTACAAAATGCCAGTCGCCTCTATGGTAGTGGTCCTCCGGAGTTTCTGCGTACCCATCCATTAACCACATCAAGAATTGCTGATGCTGCAGCGCGTGCCGAGAAATTCCCACGTTACAATGAGAAAGACAATCTTACCTATGAATTGATTAAAACCAAACTGGAACTGGTCGAGCAAGAAGACAAGCCCAGGCAGTCCAGCGTTGTTGTGGATAGCGATGCTCACAATACCGGTCTGACAGGAGTTCAATCGCTGGCAGAGCAATACAAGCAGGCATTGATTTACTCTAAAACGGATCAATCCCGGCAGGCGCTGTCATTACTGCGGACTCTGGTGCAGCAACACCCTGAGCAGCTGCTTTTTACCACTGCGCTGGCGAGCGCTGAAGTGCAAGCCGGGAATATAACAAAAGCAGTGAGTATCTGGAAAAAAGCCTATCAGTCCGCGCCTTTGCGATTATCAATCCTGATGCCTTATGTGCAGGCTTTACTCGACAATCAACAAACAGCTGAGGCGCGTGAGTTATTGCAACATGCAATCTGGAACGGGGCAAGATTGCCAGCCTTGTATAAAGCCCTGGCTCAGGCCTATTACAAACAAAATCAGAAAGCCCAGGCACATCGTTATCTGGGAGAATATCACCACTTGCGCGGAGAACTCGAAGAGGCTGTTACCCAGCTTCGTCTGGCAGCCAAAACGGCCCAGGATAATTTCTACATGACCGAGATTGTCGCAGAACAGCTCAAACAAATTCGCAAGGAAATCAAGGGACGAAAAGAAGAGAGTTAAGTCGCACAGCTTCCCGTTCCAATCGAAACAACACCTAGGTACAAACAGATCAGTCATCAACCAGGTCACAAAAACGTCTGATCTAACGCTGTGAAGATTTGTTACGCAAAATGAATCAAGGGACGAAAAATAGACGACCTGACTATCTGTGGTTAAGATGGTTGGTAATAATCGTTAGTGTGGCTGGTGTTGGAATGATGTTTCCGTTCTGGAGTCAGTTGATTGTTCAGCGATGTCTGGATGATAAAGAAATGATTGGTCAGAATGTCGGTGTGGCCTGTTTTCTGCGAGATCACCAGATTGTATCCAATAGCATTTATGTTGTTGTCAGTGGTCTGATATTCGGGATGCTGGCGCAATCTCGCTGCGTATTTCATCTACTGCTGATGACTCTGTTCGCTACTGGCTTTGTGCTGAAAAGTCCGCTTGCAGGCGGTGTGTTTGTGCCTGCTTTGCCCTTGTTCTGGCCTGATGTGCTTATAGCACTTGGAATTGGAATCTATCCTTCTTTTCTGATGGGGCACCAGCTTAAGTTAATGTTGACCCCTGGTGTACAGCGCATAAAGGACTGGACGGTTGCTTCTTTTGAAAAATTACAACCAAATTTGATTCAAGCTGGTCGTGGTGAGGGGGTATCAGGCTGGCCATCTTCCAGGGGTTACTGTGAGGCTTATGTTGAGTCCGCGCTCGATGTATTTATTCTGTGTGATCCTGGTTCTGTTACCTCCAGGGATAATGTTTTTCACCGAGTTTTTTTATGTGTTTATCCATTGGCGCCTTGCCGATAGCGATCAAACACTTGAACTGGCGATTACTGGTTACACTCAATGGCTTAAAGGCTTTGTGAGGCACCAGGGTGGTGTGATTCTGTCTGCTCTGGGTTTGCTGTTGGTTCTGGGTATTCGCCTGGCATGGATAGAACGCTCTTGGTGGAAATTGTTTTTTGCTATCCTGATTCCTTTAGCGACCTGTATCGTCTATATTTTTATATTTTTTCCCATATCAATCGCACAACATTAAATCAAGATTTTTAAATCGCTGCTTGTCTGTGCCTCAGTGATGGTCTCTGGTTACTTTGAATGTTGATACACAAAGCTGTTTTTCAAGTCTGTTGTATGGTTTGAACGGTTTTCAGGATCAGTTGCCACAATTGTTGCACATGGGTTTCGCGTGTATAGGTACCGCCGATACAAACGCGTAATGTATATACGCCGTTGACCCGGGTGTGGGTTAGAAAACATTTTCCGCTATTGTTCAGTGTTTCCAATAGTTTTTGGTTGAGGACATCATCGCTGTTGTGCCGGAAACACACCAGATTGAGTGGCACGGGCGCCATGCGCTGAAAATCAGGATGTGTGTCTACCCACTCGGCAAACTGCTGGCTCAATTCAATGTGTTGTCGAATATGCTTGCGCAGTCCTTGCAGTCCATAGTAACGAATCACAAACCAGAGTTTCAGAGAGCGGAAACGTCGCCCGAGTGAAATCTGCCAGTCTCGATAATCAAATACTTCGCCTGTGTCTGATGCCGGGTTTTTCAGGTATTCTGGATGGATCCCCAGGGTTTTAATTAAACTCGATCTGTGTTTCACGTAAAAGCAATCGCAATCAAAGTTGGTTAGCAACCATTTGTGGGGGTTAAAGCAATAACTGTGTGCGTATTCCAGACCTTGATGTAGCCAGCGTTGTTCCGGGCAGATAGCAGCGCTTCCGGCGAGAGCGGCGTCAACATGTAGCCAGATATTATGCCGCTCGCAGATCCGGCCAATTTTGTCGACAGGATCAATTGCCGTTGTCGATGTAGTGCCAATGGTCGCGCAGACAAAAAATGGTTTCAGTCCTTGTGTAATATCATTGTCTATTGCGCGTTGTAACGCCTCTGGATTCATTGCGAATTGTTGATCGACGGCTATCAATCGCAGGTTGTCTGAGCCGATACCAGCTATGCGAACGGCTTTTTCGATCGACGAATGGGCTTGTTCTGAGGTATAGGCAACAAGCGTTTGCTGTATTCCAGTCTGATTGCTTTGCCAGTCAGTTGCTTGTTCGCGTGCGCTTAATACGGCGCACAAAACAGCGCTGGAGGCGGAGTCCTGGATAACACCACCGCCTGTCGCTGTACTTTGAAACGTATCAGGTAGAGCGAGCGCATCAACCAGCCAGTCGAGTACATGGGTTTCAAGTTCTGTCGCTGCCGGGCTGGTTAGCCAGAGCATTCCCTGCACACCGATGCCGGCACTTAACAGTTCGCCGAGTATGGATGGTCCTGAATGGTTGGCTGGAAAATAACCAAAAAAGCTGGGTGATTGCCAGTGAGTGATGCCCGGCATGATGATGTGTTCGAAATCCTTGATGATGATTTCAAAAGGATCGCCATTCTCAGGGATTGTATCGCCAAGCTGGTTGCGTATTTCACCGGGTCTGGTCTGCGCCTGTACCGGATAGGATTCCAGTTGCTCGATATAATCAGCAATAAACTCAATGAGTTCATGGCCGTGTTGTCGAAATTGATCAGGGTTCATAGACAGGAAATAACCCTGGCGGTAGATGAGGATATGATGGTCTGGATATTGTTTCGCTTATTGATGTGCTTACTTGATGCCTGATATTGTATTCATATTCGCAGTTCTACGTAGGCTTCATCTCTGAGCTGTTGTAACCACAAACGTGTCTCCTCTTCCATCTTTCCCTGGCTGATTTCAGCACGTGCAGCCGCTTTTTCGATGGCTACAGTATCATGTGATTCACGTCGATCCAGAACCTGGATAATATGCCAGCCGTACTTTGTTTTGACCGGAGCGCTGGTATCGCTGATTTCAAGATGATCCATTGTACGTTCAAATTCAGGAACCAGCGTTCCAGGGCTTACCCAGCCCAGATCGCCGCCTCTGAGTGCTGAGCCTTTGTCATCTGAATGCGCTTTTGCAAGTACAGCGAACTCAGCGCCATTCTCAAGCTCATTGATCAGTGCGATGATTTTTTTTCTTGCTGGCTTGTCGCCAAATACCTGATTGGTCTTGATGAGTATGTGGCGCACATGGGTTTGCTTCAGACCTTCGATACTTTCACCTTTTTGATCAAGGAGCTTGATAATGTGGTAACCGCTGGAGTTGAAGATTGGATCTGGAACTTCGCCTTTACTTAATTTAGGGATAATTTGTTTAAACATTGACGGTAGCTGGTTGATACTGCGCCAGCCCAGATCGCCACCATGAGCTGCAGTCGCTGCTTTTGAATTCAGTGTTGCAATGGATTTAAAATCAGCGCCGTTACGCAACTGCTCAGTTAAACGCTGGGCTTTTTTCTGGGTTGCTTGAACATCGGAAGCTGGTGCATTTTCTGATAGTGGTAGCAAAATATGCCCAACCCGGTATCGATGGTTCCGTGTTAACACGCTGCCGCCATGCATTTTTAGATAATTCTCAATGTCTTGATCAGTGACTTTAACTCGGCGAGCGACTTCTCGGTTACGCAAGTGATCGAGTAATAACTGGTTGCGAATCTCATCCTGAAATTGTTTGAAATCCATACCCTGGTTCGCCAGTTCCTGGCGAAACTCAAGAACAGTCATGGCGTTTTGATTGGCGATGTGGGCGATTGATTGCTCAATCATTTGTTCACTAATGACCAGACCGTTCCTTTCTGCAAGCTGGCGTTGCAGGTTTTCAACAATCAAGCGCTCCAGTACTTGTTTTTTGAGCAGAGATGCTGGAGGCATTGCTTTCGAGCTTGATTGGTATTTTCGCTTGATAATTTCCATTTTTTTATCAAGCTCGCTTTTTAGTATAATCCCATCTTCTACGACAGCAACAATTTGGTCAATCTGGGTCGCCTGTCCCTTTGTGGCAATCATCCCTGAAATTAACAAGCAACATGCGATAACGAGATGGAATTTGAGTAGTCGGCTTGTGGTGTTTAAATGATTCATATCGGTGTTTTATTATTTAGACATAGCACATCATGAAGTGAAACAGCCAGCCTTGGACAACGCTGCAATCGCCCTAAGCGCTTTGTCTCAGCTTGAATAAAGATGGGAACCCGTTCAATACTTGGACACATAGTAGCCTTTAATGTTCCTTTCCAGATATTTTCCAACCTTTTTATTACCAAAACTCGCTAATCCTTTTAGCTCCAGTTGCACAAAAATGGCATTGTTTGCATGGCTGTTGCCCTGAGTGGTAATGCTAGAAAAATCATTGATATAGTGACGGCCGATAACACGAAGTCTCCAGCAGCAATTATCGTGTTCAAATCCTAAAAAACTATCCAGAATAATTTGATTATTGAAAGAATATTGCATGCGTCCGATGAGATTCCAGCTCTGCACAACCGGAAAGTGAAAAGAACCGTCAATTCTATCAACCAGTGTGTCTGTTTTGTTGCCGGTGTCATTACGGAAACGATAACCGATGTTAAAGATTCTGTTCATATCATCATGATATTGCAGCTCGATCTGGCGTCGGCGCACTGATTTGGAGATCGGATCCCAATAGATTGCTCCTGTTAGTTTGAGTTCGTCGGATAGTGGTGCGCTCATTTCAGCGATGATGTTGGAAAAATCATTATTGTCCTGCTTACAGCGGAGGTCATTGCGAAATCTGGAGTCTTCACATTCACGACCAAACAAGGTGACCTTACGCTTCTGGAAATAGAAAATTTCACCGATACTTACTCTCAAGCGTTCGCGGCCAGTATCTGCATCCAGAATACTGGAGGTGATTGCAGCAGTTAAATGGTTGGTGTCGCCGATTCTGTCGCCACCTGAAAACCGGTTTTCGCGAAACATTTGCAGAAAAGTAAAATCGTTTTGCGTACTATCAAACAAAGGGATATCACTTTGTTTTTTTTCCGGGATATAAACGTAAAACAGACGTGGCTGCAGTGTATGCAGAAATTTCTTTGAACCCAGACTCAAATCCTGTTCCAGAAACAGGCTGGCATCAACAGAGGCAATCGGCAGGGTTCGGCTGTCAGTGTCCGAGAATCGTCTGAAACTATCGTCGGCCTGGACTGGCCCTGTATTGTTGCCACCATACCAGTAGCGCGTGTGTGCCAATGATATTTTCGGATGGATGTAGCCATATTCCTTATCTATCGGGTAAGCCAGGCTGGGACGGATATCCAGACGTTGTCCCGTGACCTTGTTGTTTTGATGAAAAAATACAAATTCAGTGTTGAGATCAGCCAGAACCCCGGTATTCCAGACAGGTTGGGAGGTGGTGAATAAAACCTGGGGCAGGCGGCGATAAGGGCGATCCTCGTTAGGGATGGTGTCGTCGATGGTTTGGTAGTTGTCGACTCTGGTTGACAGGGTAAAGTCTTCAGTCGTGTAGTTCAGGCTCGCCTGGCTGCGTACATGTCGGTTGTTGGTGATCCCTAAGGTGTTACCTAATTGATTCAGGTAATCATTATCAGAAACAAAATGGGCGTCAATATTTGCTCTTAACTGAGGTGAGAAAACCGTATTATGCAGCACTGAGATTTGTCCGCGGACTTCTTTTTTTTGAGTGTCGTATGTTAAGACTTCAGCAGCAATCTCTCCGCTTGAATTTTCAGTTAAATAACGAAATTCACCACCAAGCATAAAACCACGACCAGATAAAATGCGTGGAGCGATAGTTGCGTCGAAATTGGGTGCAATATTCCAGTAATAGGGTACGGTCAAACCGAAACCCGATTGCTGGGAACTATCAAACGAAACTGCCAGAAATCCGGATTTACGTCGGTCATCAAGCGGGAATGACATATACGGCGTATAAATAAACGGAACATCCATAAATTTCAGCCAGGCATTATGCGCAATGCCCCAGCCTTGTTCCCTGTCGAGTTTCAGGCGCTCTGCGTGAATCACCCAATCCTGGTTGCCAGGAGGGCAGGTTGTATAGGCAGCGTCTTCGTAGCGTGACAAAGTCATGCTTTCAAAAAAAGCCGTTCTTGCCTGGGCACGCGCTGGAATATTGTTAACGATAAATATCGCATTGCGTAGTTTACCCGTGCTGTTTTGCAGATTCAGAAACATGGTATCACTGAGCATTGCAAGGCCGTTTTCCTTATAGAGTACATCATCGCGGGCTAATACGGTTTCAGCTATTGCATCATAAGACGCAAAGTGAGCCTTGATGTGTTGATCAGCTCTGGTGATATCAACATTACCAACAAAAGTGGTGATTTCACGCTCCTGGGCTTCAACATAATCTGCATCAATGTCGAATTGAGCCTGTTTTCTGGATACCAGTTCGGGCAGGCGTTTTACTGGTGTTGCAATGGTTTGACAAGCGGCCCACGGATTCACCGGTAGATTGGTTAACAAGGATTGAAACCGGGCTTCATCTCGCGGTGAGATCGTTGCATCTTGCTGTTGAGCTTTTTCTTTGTTAGAAATCGCCAGTTGCTCCGAGATGGGGCCAGAGCGTTTGCAGTCCCAGGTTTCCGAATCAGCCGCGGCTTTACATGTCCAGCCTAACTTACCAGATACTTTTTCAGCGCCATGCAATGTGTTTGAAAACAACAGACTTGTGCTACTGATAATCAGTAAACAAGGAATTATTGCATGAATGAATGCTTTATTTTTCATAATGAGGGCTGGATAAATGGAAAATTCATTTAGTAGCTGTACGCGCTTGAATAATCATGGAATGACTGAAAAAGGCGGCAATGACAGGAACATATTGAAATAGCTGTTGAACAAGGCGACTGTCAAAGACTGATTGAAAAGATGCCAGCCTGGATGGCGCAATTGCCAGCCAGTGTAATTTAATGTGTTGCAAACCTTGCTGTTTTGCAATTGTGCGGAATTGCCAGGGTGACTGATAGCGCAGATGCGGCTCAAGACCAAGTAATTTACGGCGTAGTTGTACCACGATGTGGGGTAAGCACCAGCTGTTTAAACCATCAATCCATAGTTGTCCACCTGGTTTGATAACCCGAATGAGCTCTTCAAATACAGGTTCGGATGCCGACATCGCCTGGGTCACACCGAAACACAATGCACCATCCACGCTGTGGGTTGGTAAAGGTAACCGGGTCACATCAGCGACGCCCCATTGGATGGTTTGAGGATATCGTTGCTTGCCTTTTTGTAGCGCAACCGGTGAGAAATCAAGTGCAATGACTTCTGCGCCGCTTGAATCGAGCAATCCAGAATAAGTTCCTGCCCCACAGCCAGCATCCAGCCAGCGTTTTTCGTTGTCCTGACGACTCCAGAGGCTGTTGAAATGACGAATGCGGGTTGCTAGTCCTGTGGGACTCCAGCCTGCAATGCCAGCATCGTCATCTGCTTGATTGGCAAAGCGTGCAAAGCGTTCGCGCCAGATTTGTTCAAAAGATTGCTTTTGCAACATCATTCCTTGTCATTGTGCAATATGGAGGCAGTTGAAACGCTCCCTCGCTTCTCCAGGAGGCTGCCCGAGAATAGCAGCCGTCACGAGGGATAGCTGATTTGAGTCAGATTTTTCGCAGTCGGTTGTTTATTCCCGGACAGCCTCCTTAGTTAACTTCCTGATCAAACAGCAGCATTCTACCTGTAACAAGCCAAGAATTGAATAGCTCTGGTGTTTTCCTGATCATCCTAACTGTGTTAGCAACCTTAAAAAGCAGTTTGTCTATTCAGGTTCGCAAACGAATCGTAGACCTTGTATGATCACTTTAGACTGGCGAATGTATCTTTCAGATAGAGGTGAAAATTGACGGTAGAAAAAACTGACCAGCGTTTTATTGAGTTGCAACAATGGCTGGAAGTTCAGCTAAAACAGGATGATTTAGTCATTGAGTCAGCCTCTTCAGATGCCAGTTTTCGCCGATATTTCAGGGTTTACTCAGCTCAAGGCTCACATATTGCGATGGATGCGCCGCCAGCACAAGAAAATATCAAGAGATTTGTCAGTGTCGCCAATATTCTTAGAATAGTGGGTGTGCATGCTCCTGATATTATTGCAGGTGATTATGAACAAGGTTTTTTGCTGTTAAGTGATTTCGGTAAGCGACAATATTTGGATGTTCTTGCTGATTCAAATGCGGATCAACTCTATGGCGACGCGTTTAACACCTTGATTTATCTACAATCCCGCGTTGCGGCTCACACAACAGATCTGCCTGTTTATGATGCTGCCTTGCTTCTTAAGGAGATGGAGTTATTTTCTGAGTGGTTTGTGCAAAAGCTACTGGGTATTCAGCTCAACCAGGAACAACAAACAATGCTGAAAACCAGTTTCCAGCGACTGATTGATTCGGCGCTGGCTCAGCCGCAAGTTTGTGTGCACAGAGATTTCCATTCCAGAAACCTGATGTTTGTTGAAACAGATAATCCAGGTGTGCTTGATTTTCAGGATGCCTTGTTTGGTCCTTTGACTTATGATTTAGTCTCGCTGCTCAAGGATTGTTATATTAGCTGGCCAAAACAGCGTGTTGTTGAGTGGGTGGATGATTACTATCAACGGTGTCATGAGGCACGCATTATTACCGAGACGATTTCTTTGAGTCAGTATCAACACTGGTTTGATCGAATGGGTGTACAGCGGCATTTGAAAGCAATTGGTATTTTTTCACGGTTAAATATCCGCGATGGTAAGTCGGGTTATCTCAAAGATATTCCAGCCACGCTAGAATATGTGAGTGCTGTTTGTAGGCTTGATCCTGAACTTTCTGCGCTTGGCGATTTTATTCAGCAGATTATTTCCCCTGCGATGCAACAACATTCCGGATTCAAGTCATGAAGGCAATGATTCTGGCAGCAGGACGTGGTGAGCGCTTGCGTCCGCTCACCGATGATTGCCCCAAGCCATTGCTGATGATAGGTAACAAACCAATTATAGTGCATACGATTGAGGCACTGGCAGCGAACGGAATAACAGAAATCATCATCAACTTGTCCTATAAAGCAGATTTGATTAAACAGGCTTTGGGAGATGGGAAACAGTTTGGGGTGAATCTCAGTTATTCTGATGAAGGTGAAGATGCACTGGAGACAGCTGGTGGGATATTAAAAGCGCTGTCATTTTTTAACGACCAGCCTTTTCTGGTCGTGAATGGTGATATTTATACTGACTACGCATATTCGAAATTGTTGAATCAGTCATTTAAACAAGCATATCTTGTTCTGGTACCGAACCCGGAACATCATCCACACGGTGATTTTGGTCTTGAGGATGGTCTTGTTGTGAACGATGCGGATCAATTGCTGACATTTTCCGGAATTGGCGTTTATCAGCCAAAAATGTTTGCATCATTGTCAGCTGGTCGTCATGCGCTCGGACCATTGCTGAGAGCGTCAATTCAAAACCATGTTGTTACTGGTGAACTTTATAAAGGTGTTTGGATGGATATCGGCACGGTACAACGCTATCAAAAAGTCAATGATTGGTTGAGTGCAGATCAATCTGTCAATGTCTGAAATCAGGAGAATGATCGAGTTTGTTTGTCCTTTTTATTCAGAATGAAATGAGCATTATCCACAAGCAATGTCTGATTTGATTCCAAGAATTGCAATTACACCAGGGGAACCTGCCGGAATCGGTCCGGATTTGTGTGTCATGTCGTCGCATACGGTATTTCAGTGTCAGCCTGTGCTGTATTGTGATCCTGAATTAATCCTCTCCAGAGCCAGGCAGCTGGATATTTCGGTTGATTTACAACGAGTTGATTTTTCCAGTCCAGCCTATATTCCTGCGCCGGGTCAGTTATTTGTAGAGCCAGTCAAGCTTGAAACAACTGTGATTGCAGGTGTTGCTGATCCTGGAAATGCCGGTTATGTACTTGAAGCGCTTACACAGGCAACTCATGCTTGTCTCAGTGGCAACTGTCAAGCGCTCTGTACAGGGCCGATTCACAAGGGCATTATCAATCAGGCAGGAATTCAATTCAGCGGACATACTGAATTTTTGGGAGAGTTGAGCGGTGGAACGCCTGTGATGATGCTGGCATCACCTGCAATGCGCGTTGCTTTGCTGACGACGCATATTCCATTACAAGATGTTGCTAAACAGGTGACTGAAGCAAGAATAAAGCAAGTGTTGAGTATTCTTCACCAGGATTTAGTCAACCGATTTGGATTGGCTAATCCGCGTATTCTTGTTTGCGGGCTGAATCCTCATGCCGGTGAGGGTGGGCATATGGGCAGAGAGGAAGTTGATATTATTGAGCCAGCTCTGGCTCAATTGCGGCAGCAAGGTATGCTGCTCATCGGCCCATTGCCCGCAGACACAGTGTTTACGCCTCATCATCTTCAGCAATGTGATGTGGTACTTGCCATGTACCACGATCAAGGTTTGCCACCATTAAAGCAGACTGGCTTTGGAAAAGCAGTGAATGTGACATTGGGACTGCCGATTATCCGTACTTCTGTCGATCATGGCACGGCACTGGATCTTGCCGCAACCGGGAAAATTGATACCGGCAGTTTTCAGGTGGCAATCGAACTTGCCACCAGCCTTGCAAACAATAACCATACCCATGAGTCATAAACCACGTAAGCGTTTTGGCCAGAATTTTCTGACTGATGAACAAGTGGTTTCGCGAATTATTCATTCGATTCATCCACAGCCACATCAACACCTGATCGAAATTGGTCCGGGGCAGGGCGTACTCACAGATTTTCTTGCTGATTCCTGTCGGCAACTGGATCTTGTTGAAATCGACAGGGATCTGGTGGCATTGCTGAGCAGAAAATATTTGCGCAGTCCTCACGTGGCGATTCATCAACTGGATGCTCTGAAGCTTGATCTCTCCATGTTATTGTCTGCATCTGATGCCAGTCCTCCTGAAGCAGAACGATTGCGGTTGATTGGAAATCTTCCCTACAACATATCGACTCCGCTGATGTTTCACCTGCTGGAACAATCAGATGACATTGCCGACATGCATTTTATGCTGCAAAAAGAAGTTGCTGATCGAATTTGTGCTCAACCAGGTTCCAAGAAATATGCACGTCTCAGCGTGATTACCCAGTATTTGTGTCAAGTCAGTCAGTTGTTTGATGTTGCTCCGGAAAGTTTTAACCCCCAGCCGAAAGTCTGGTCAAGCTTTGTCAGGTTAACTCCATATCAGCAACCACCGGTTGTTGTTGAGTCCTTCTCGCTGTTGAATACTGTCGTCACTCAGGCATTTTCTCAACGTCGCAAGACACTACGCAATACGTTGTCTACTTTACTGACGGAGGATCAAATCAGGGCTGTTGATATTGACCCAGGGCGGCGCGCAGAAACGCTGAGCCTGCAGGAGTTTGCTGATTTAACGACCCAGGTCAGCAAAGTCAGAGTTGAATAAATCGTGTTTTCTCAAGCTGTTTTACGATTCTGATATGTTATATTATTGATCCAACATGCGTGGTGCAATTAGATTTGCTTACATTGCACAGCGTCTATAAACAGAATTCACGTTAAGGCCTTATGAAAAAAACAATTGTGCTTTTTTTAATGATTTTATTGATGACAGCTTGTAGTAAGGAACGTTCTGAATACGAAGAGCTTTTGGTAGAACAATTCTCAAAAGATCAGGATGTTATTGATTATCATCTTGATCCGGAAGATATGGCGGCATGTGTAACTGATCAGGTTGCAGACGACATTCCGGGTTTTCCTGGTTCACCTGTTTATGCCGATTATTTTAATGGCTACAAATTATTGCTCAGACCAGAAAAGCCAGCTGATATTCCCAAAAGAATGGAAAAGGCGAATGAGATTTTTGGTTCCAAACAAGCAACCAGCAAAGCTCGCCTCGGGGTGACTAACCATATCTTGTTTTGCATGCCGCAAGTGCGTGAGAAAAACGAACGAAGCGAGAATTTATTCAAGTTTGGTGACGACTAATCAATAGCTGCAGCTCTGCAACAACAGTGTGATTGAATACACGAGCGTTTTGACGAATCCAACGTGTTTGGAGCATAGGTTCTTGTAGCGTTATTATTCTATCTGGAGTGATTGACTAGACAGCGATTGATAATGCTATCTACACGTTGCATGGCTTTTTCCCAGGTATAGTCGTTGCCTATTAAATCACGTCCGGCCTCACTGAATTGTTGCCGCTGCACTGGATTTTCCAGTAGATTGATAATCTTTTTAGCACAGTCAGTATTGTCTGCAGCAACCAGGATGTGTGTGTTGTCAACTGCGTTGACACCTCTGGCGGCAATTTCGCTACATACCACGGGGACACCCATTGACATGGCTTCGAGAATTTTATTCTGGGTACCACGGGCGATTTTTAGTGGTGCTACCATCACCGCTGATTGACGCACATAAGGGCGAACATCTTCGACAGTCCCGGTGACAGTGATGCCGTTATGTTGTTCAAGAGCTTTAATTTCATTGACCGGATTAGCGCCAATGATAATCAATTTTGCATTGGGGTTGTGTTCCCGAATTAGCGGAAAGATGTCACTGCAGAAACGCAACATTGCTTCAATGTTTGGATAATAGTCCATACGCCCGATAAAGCTGATGGTATTGCTGTCATAGTCCTGCTGTTGATCGTCAGGACAAAAAAATTGGTGATCTACACCGTTAGGAAACCAGTCTCCATCAATCTTCAAGTTGTAGCCGGTTAGTGTATCCAGCTCAGTCTGGGTGATACAGGTAGAGATCGTAAAGCGTTGAGCAAGCTTTTTTTCAGCCCTTCGTAATTTAACACCTTCATACCAGTAACCAAGATTAATCGGAAAGGATTTGAATTTAGCGTAAATTAGCCATTTCGCTGAATCCATATCCACAAAGTCCATGATCTTCGGGATATCGTAATCTGCTACATAAGGTGCAACAGATGAACAGTGAACATAAATCAGATCCGGGCGGTTGTTTTGAATTTCTTCGTCGATTCGTCTGGCCAATGTTTTCGAGTAAAAGTAAGCCATGGAAGACGGTGTCGGTGTCAACAGATAAGCGACCATTCGTATGTTTTGTATTGTTTCATTGACACGTGCCATGATCACTTTTTTGCAGTGTTTTTTAAGTGGTTGCCCTGCAGTTGCTTCCTGATCGGAACGAACCAGTGAAGCAACCGTAACCTGATGGCCGTTAGTTGTGAAGTGCTGGATCAGATGAAAAGAACGAACCCGACTTCCATCATTTCCAGGGTATGGGAAGCGGTGGCACAGATATAATATTTTCAATGGTTTCATAAACAATCAATAATTCAATAAATAGTTGAATTTACTTCAACATATCAACTGATGAAATGCAAACAGTCGAGTTAAACGCCAGAACCTTCGGCGACAATAACAATCCGCCGCTGATCATCCTGCATGGTTTGTTTGGTTCATCTCGCAACTGGACACAGCTGGCTGGAAAGTGGTCAGAACATTATCATGTACATGTTGTGGATTTGCGCAATCATGGCGAGTCTCCACATCACCAGATTATGAATTATCAGGTGATGGCTGCAGATGTGCTTGGTTACATGAATTCTCAGCGAATCCAGGCTGCTTCTGTTCTTGGCCATAGTATGGGTGGAAAAGTGGCGATGTGGATGGTGCTCTCACACCCCGACAGGGTGCAGAGTTTGATTGTCATCGATATAGCCCCGGTTGATTATGCTAATCATTTTACGCAAATATTCAAAGCGCTAAAACATGTTCCACTGCAGGAGATTACTTCGCGGCAGCAAGCCGAAAACTCGATGCAAGAGTACATTCAAGAACCGCTTGTGCGTCAGTTTTTATTACAGAATATGGTCAACAGAGAAGGCCATTACAGATGGCGCATCCCACTTGATTACATCGAAGCGGCCATCAGCTCAATTATAGCATTTCCAGCGATCAATCATCTCCAGCCGTATACAAAGCCAGTCATGTTTATCAGGGGAGGGCAGTCTTGCTATCTGGAAACTCAACATCACCAGAAAATCAAATTATTATTTCCAGTTGCTACGATAACAACAATTGAAAATGCAGGGCATTGGGTTCATGTCGAACAGCCGCAACAGGTACTTGATTTGTTCTACCATTTTTTACAGCAACAGATTGAATAGCATTCGTATGTAATCTTTACATCTATTCTCTCAGCTTCTCGCTATTTATTGGAAAGGGACTGGTTCAAGAGTAGATCTAACTTTGACAGGAATACAACAACTTACGGTGTTTCATATGAAATAAAAAAGCGGCGCCATACAGGGCGCCGCTCAAGTGTCAACTCAACAACTGACTAGTTATCGAAACTTTTCTTCAAGCTATGACACAGATCACAAGATACAATGTCGCCCGCTTTCACTCTCGCTTGTACCTTTCCTTTTCTGTCTCTCAAGACACGATCAACAGGTGTTT
>DRLZ01000059.1 GCA_011322755.1 Crenotrichaceae bacterium | reverse complement strand
TCACCTTGGTGTTTTCCATGTGTTTGTTCGTCATGAATAAGCGGATAGAGCGAATCTAATCATAGTAAAAGCACTGCTTGTCTGGTGTGTTGGTGGATACAGGACAGATTGATTCTGTTTTACTGGCAGATGTTATAACGGTTATTTCATCTTGTAGCGGCAATCATGCTGTTGTTTTATGCACTGGTAAAATTTACAACTGAACACGAACAGATTGATAACAAACCAAATGGTAACCACCTATGCTCAATCGTATTCAAGCATTTTTTGATTTTTTCCCGAGTGATTTAACACCCTCGCAACACTTCAGGAATCTTGCATTCATCGGTATCGCATTACTGATTGTGATCGGTCTGATGACGGGCTGGAGTGTAACGTTCTCGATTCTTTGCGTTATCGCGGGTGGTTTTGCTGGTGTATTGGGGTATGACTGGCTGGTTTCACAGCCGGCAGGAAATGGCAATCTTCGTCAGGTATCGGAAAGGATCCGCAGCGGGGCCCAGCTATTCCTGTTTGATCTTTACAAAAGCATTGCATGGTTCAGTCTTTTGTTGGCTGTACTGATTGGGTTAACGATTAACTGGAGTGCTGCTTTCGGGTATCTAACCGGTGTCCTGGTCGCTGAGCTGGTCGGATATCTGGGTTTCAATCTCACCTTGAATACACGGTCTATTGTATTGCATGCGACGCGTCGTCATTTGCTGGCAATAACCCAGCTGGCTTTGAGTAGCGGGATTATCAGTGGCTTGCTTGTATCAGGAGCAGCGTTGTTCGGTGTTGCGTTCTACTACACTGTTTTGATGGTTGGTGAGACTGACTTTATGTTTGTCATTTTGGTGAGTTTTGCGGCAGGTGCGGCATCTGTTTCTTTGTTTGTGAATCTTGGCGGAGCTGTCTTTGTGCAATCAAGTCTCCCGCTTCGACAGGACAATGCAGCACAGGAGAAGCTTGAGAGCACAACAGCCCAAACATCGAGTATTATCCAGACAATTGCTGAACATGTGAGTCAATACACTGGGGTTATTGTCGATGTGTTTGCGACAGTAATTACCATTCTTGTTGCTTCAATATTGATTAATCGGGGTTACGCAACGATTGATCACTTGGCGACATATCCTCTGGTTATTATGGCGCTTGCAATCCTCAGTGTGATTGTTGTATTACAGGTACTGAAACGTCTACAGGCAGACATCAGACCGGGTTTGTTAGTGGATCGTTTGATACTGACATCGGCAATGCTCAACGCGATCTTGCTATTGCCTGTTAGCTGGTGGATGTTTGATCAGACTCAACTCTACGAACAAATTGGAGCCTCGATTCATCAGCTTTACATGTCGGTATTGGCTGGATTGTTTCTTGCCGTGTTGATGACCTTCACCGGGTATTGCCAATGTAGTACCTTGTTATCGACAGGGTCTTCGAAATGGACTCAATTACGCAGCGCAATACTGTATTCGATTGTGTTGATTGTGCTCTATATCAGCTATCAAATGGCAGGTTTGATTGGAGTAGAAGTATCGATTCTTGGCTTTTTGTCATTGAGTGCAATCATCGTTGCTGTTTCAAGTCTCGGCCAGCTGCTTGGTTGTGCTGACAGTGAAAATACAGACACAACTCAACAGTCAGAACAGCAGCAAGTCGCATTAAACGCAAAAATAGCGACCAGCGCCTACCGACTGGTATCTTCGGTGCTGGTTGTGGTTATTTTAGCGATAGCATTTGCAATCCAGTTTTCAGCAGAGCAGTTAGTTTCTCCGAGCAACCTGCTTTTCCTGATGGGGGTGGTCATTGGAATTGCAACCTTGTTTGGTTTTTGTGCAATCCTGATCAAACTTGTTAGCCGGGTAACTGTCGGTGCACAGTCGAACAACAGTTCCAGCCATTATGCAATTACAGAATTGGCAAAACGCTGTAAGCGCGAAATGTTTTTTCCAGTTCTTGCGCTTGTTGTTAGCGTTGTGCTGATTGTCTTGATTTTTAGTTACAAGACAGTCTGTGGTTTTATCATCGGAACCGGGTTTGCGGGTTTGTTTATCGGCATAGCTGCAGTGAATGGAGATAAGGCCTGGTTGGTAAGCAAGCGTTATCTGGGATATTTCTGGCCAGCATCGAATACACCGGTTGATTGGGAGGCTACGCATTCGGGGAACTTGATGGATGCTGCTTACAGACGGGCGATTGTGTCAACAATCAGTCCTGTGGTTAAAATGATTGCTGTTTTAGCCTTGCTGCTTACTGTGTGACTATCTGAATAACGTCAGGACTTCGCTGAATGGAGCGAGTGTGTTCATTCTGGGTGTAAAACACATTTTTAATCGGGCGTTCCGGCAATTCATTTCGGTATTACTCACGGCGCTTTTGTTACAGAATGCCTGTGCTGATGGCGGACAGCGGTCGGCGCCAGCAACTGAATCTACGCCACCAAAATTAGCACTCGCCAGAATTTATCAACCAGTAGATGATTTAACAGCTTATTGGGTAAGTGAAAAGCTGGATGGCGTGCGTGCGTATTGGAATGGAAAACAGCTATTATCCAGATCAGGTCGTGTTTATCATGCTCCCGCGTGGTTTGTTCGTGATTTCCCCACTCGAACCCTGGATGGTGAATTGTGGATCAGTCGTGGAAGGTTTGAACAACTCGTGAGTACAGTTCGCAAACATTATCCTGTTGATATCGAGTGGAAGCAGGTTAAATACATGGTTTTTGATTTACCAGACTCTCCGGCTGTTTTCGATATTCGCTTGATTGAACTGCATCAGTTGTTAGAAAAAATCAACAATCCGTTTATTGAATTGATCAAACAATTCCGCGTGGAAAGTCATCAAGCATTGATG
>DRLZ01000058.1 GCA_011322755.1 Crenotrichaceae bacterium | reverse complement strand
ATAACGACTGACAAGGGACGAGTACTGATAAATTCATTCATTAATTGCTGCTGATTGAGTGCTGTCTGATTTGCATGCGCTGCATACAATCCAGCAACAATAGCCTGTTCTATTTCTGCACCTGAAAAACCTTCACACTGTTCCGACAATGCAGGTAGATCAAATTCTGTACAATCGATATTGCGTTTTGTCAAATGTATTTCAAGGATGTTTTTGCGTGATTGCTGATCTGGCAGATCAACAAAAAATATTTCATCCAGTCGTCCTTTGCGTAATAATTCTGGTGGTAATGAGTCAATATCATTCGCTGTCGCTACAATAAACACGCGTTTTTTATTTTCAGCCATCCAGGTAAGAAAAGTACCCAGAACACGCCCCGATGTCCCACCGTCAGTGTCATTGGTTCCAATCCCTTTTTCAATTTCATCAATCCACAATACACACGGCTCCATTACTTCTGCTGTAGCCAAGGATTCACGTATATTGCGTTCGGTTTCACCATGAAAGCGATTGTATAAACGACCAAAATCAAGGCGTAACAGTGGTACTTTCCAAACCCCTGCCACTGTTTTTGCTGCCAGGCTTTTTCCGCAACCTTGTACGCCAAGAAGCAAAATGCCCTTGGGTGGATCAAGTTTGGGTAAACCCTTATCCCCAATAAAGAAAGCACTTCGGATATGCAACCATTGTTTAAGCTTGCTCAAACCACCAACATCGGCAAAACGCGCAGTTTCGTACTCAAATGACAACACACCACCTTTGCCCAGCAAATCAAACTTGGCTTGCATTACCCTGGGGACATCGGACGGGGTAATTGCACCATCGTTGACAATTGCTGATCGAGCGAGTTGTCTGACATTATTTTCCGGTATTCCCTGTAATGCGGTGACAAGCTGATCAAAAAGGGACTGATCGACACTAAGCCGTGCATTGCGATTCGCCTGGAGCCAGCGTCGTGCCTCTTCCCGAATAATGGTTTCAATTTGTTCCCTGTCTGGTAATGCTAATTGAATCCGTGCGGTAAAACGATCAAGCTCTGGCGGAACTTCGATCTTATGGGAAATCAACACAAGTGTATGACCAACCTGATCATGATTCAATGCAACATCTTTTAACAAACGAATATGCACAGGATCATCCAGGAATGGATGAAAATCAGTTAATGCAAAAATAACCGGTTTTCTAGCCTCCCTGATTTTTTCAAACACCTCAACAGGTTTATGCAGTTTTGATTCAGGAGGTAAGCCAGGATCACTCAAATCCAGGTCAATACGATTCAAACCATTTGTAATGGTCCATTTAAACAATGGGATCGTCAGCTTAAAAGATAAATTCAACAGCAGATCAATTGCCTTTTTTTCCTCTACCGTCTCGATGATAATAATGGCAATATTGGAGCGAACCAAAACTTCCAGATCGGATGAATCTGCTGAATTGGATTGTTGGTTGTTATTCATTGTTCTCAATGTCAAGATTCTGATGTGCCGGCGTGTAAATCTGCCTCAGAAATCATCATACTAAAAAAAAAGATGGAGAACCCGAATACAATTAAAATAACCTCTATCCCTAAGATTTCAAAACTGATCATCACACCAAAGAACACTCATTTTTCAGCTGATAAGCTGATAGACAGAATGAGTAAAATCAGAAATTACAAGAAATAGTTATTTGAAAAATCCAGAAAGGTGTTGATTCTTAACTAAAGATTGAGTGTCCTTGGCAAACGATTATTATTCATTCAGCAAACGATAAAACATCAGATTGGTAATAATCACAAAAAAAGCCAGGAGATGAAACAGGATATAGCTCATTGAGTGCATCATCTGCAAACAGCAATCAAATAGCACAACACCTGTACTAACAACCGTAACTACCGATAAGATGCTTAATAATAAACAATAAAATCTATTCGTTATCATGCTCTAAGCATAGTCAACCCAAACCTGTTTTCAAGTAGGATTATCCAGACTTAACCAACATTTTTCACAATGTTTTCTACTGTGGAATGGCAATACTACGAATTGTCAATGAGTTAACTTAATTATCAAGAAAGAAATCCACCTTACCGGTTTCAATATCATACATCCCACCAATAATATCGATATCCCCATGTTGGCGCATAGCCTCCAATGCCGGACTTTCTTTTTTGATAGACTCTACGACCAATTGTACGTTACGTTCAGCAACATTTTGCACAAATACATCTACTTGTGAACCTGATCCATCATCTATAGGCGTGGCAAGTGAATCAATTGCTGGTTTGATCTTTTCCAGCAATCCCGTCAAATGGTCAAACTCTACATGATCACACGCGCCTTTGATTGCACCGCAGTGCGTATGACCAAGCACGACTATCAATTTGGAACCAGCAAACTTGCAAGCAAATTCCATACTGCCTAAAATATCATCGTTCACGACATTACCTGCAACCCGGGCACTGAATACATCACCCAAGCCCAAATCGAAAATAAGTTCGACTGAGGTGCGTGAATCGATACAGCTTAGAATAATCGCCATCGGGAACTGCCCTTCCCGGGTGATATTGACTTGCTCAAGCAGATTTCTGTTGCTTCTCAGGTTGTGAACAAATCGCCTGTTTCCTTCTTGCAGTATTTCCAGAACTCTTCCTGGAGTCAAAAACCATTGAGTTTCCTTAGTATGCGGTAGCGCGTTGCTGACTGGTTCAATGTTTCCGTAACCACTCAGGTTTTCAATTACCAGTTTGATGCCTTTTTGCTCAGCTTCAATTTTGAAATTCTGGATAATTTCGAATACGTCATAATCAATATATCGCGTTGCTGTCGCATCAATCACAACTTCTGACCGATCAGGCAAATGATCGAGTGTTTGCAAGATATTAGCTTTATTCAGAAAAGACACATTTTCACCCAACTTGATATAAGTCTTGTTACCTTTTTGCTTTTTATGGAAATACAATGCTGTTTTATAGTTTTCCAGCAAAATACAAAAAAGCGCGATTGCCATGCCAATACCAATACCAACCAACAAGTCAGTGAATACCAACCCAAGAACCGTCGCTACAAAAGGAACAAAATGATAGAGACCAGCTGCATACATACGCTTAAACAATTCAGGTCTGGCCAGTTTATATCCAACAATTAATAGAATAGCTGCCAAGCTTGCCAATGGCATCATATTGAGTACATGCGGTATAAGTAACACTGATATCAACAACAACACACCATGAATCACTGCAGATGCCTTGGTTTTTGCTCCCGATTGAAGATTGGCCGAGCTGCGTACAATGACCTGAGTAACAGGTAGGCCCCCAATCAATCCTGAACAAAGATTGCCTGCGCCTTGGGCAATCAATTCACGGTTTGTCGGTGTCACTCTTTTTTGCGGGTCGAGCTTGTCGATCGCTTCTACACATAACAATGTTTCCAGACTAGCAACAACAGCAAGCGTCAGGGCGGTCAGATAAACATGGATATTGGTGATCTGGGAAAAATCAGGGAAGGTAATAGAATTCAGTAAATCAGCGCCACTATCCGCTATCGGAAGACGAACGAGATGCTCTCCTGTTACCGCGAACTCCGGGAAACTCTGCAACAGAAACTGATTCATCACTATCCCTGCTGTTACTGACACCAATGGTCCCGGAACCAGTCTAAGCCAGTGACGAGCCTTGACAACCGGTCGCTCCCACAGAACAAGGATGACCAGAGATATTATTGTAATAATGATTGCTCCAGGAGATATGAATTGAAAAATGTGCGTTAGTTCTGATAGGGTCGTAAAATCATCTGGCTGAAAAAATGACAAGTCACCCTCGTAATCACGGTCATAACCAATTGCATGGGGTATCTGCT
>DRLZ01000057.1 GCA_011322755.1 Crenotrichaceae bacterium | reverse complement strand
GCTCTTCCGATCTAAGCACGTACTTTCATGTTATCAATACCAATTGATTATCGAGTCAAACCGCCTTCTCGCGATCCTTGTTTCAAATTAGCTTTTTTCAGCAATCCATCATATTGCTGAGACATCATTAATGACTGTATTTGACCAATAAAGTCCATCACTACAACAACGATAATCAATAATGAAGTACCACCGAAATAAAATGGAACAGTCCAATATAAAATCAGAAATTCAGGTAATAAACAAACAACTGTCAGATAAATAGCACCCGCCAGAGTTAATCGTGACATTACAGTGTCTAAATAATTAACAGTCTGTTCTCCTGGACGTATACCAGGTACGTAAGCTCCAGACTTTTTTAAACTTTCTGATATTTCTTTTGGATCAAAAACCATTGCCGTGTAGAAAAAAGCAAAAAAGATAATACCCGCAGCGTACAAGCCAACATACAGTGGCTGACCAGGTGAGATCATTGACGATAATTCCTGCATCCAGCGCATACCGTCTGCGTTTCCAAACCAGCCAGCTATTGTAGCAGGAAACAAGATAATACTTGATGCAAAAATAGGTGGAATTACACCCGCCATATTGAACTTCAACGGTAGAAAGCTTTTTTGTCCACCATACACACGGCGTCCGACCTGTCTTTTTGGATAAAATATTGGTATCCGTCTTTGAGCACGTTCGACATAAACAACGAATGCGGTTACTAAAACAGTCAGAATGACTATGCCTAGTATTGTCCCAGAGCCCATCTCACCTGTTCTAACCAGCTCTAACGTACCGCCAACAGCAGATGGAAGCCCAGCTACGATACCAGCAAAAATGATCATCGATATACCATTACCAACACCGCGTTCAGTCACCTGTTCACCTAGCCACATCAGAAACATTGTTCCAGAAACTAATGTGATTGCTGTTATAAAAACAAATTGAGGACCTGGGTTAATCACCACAGGCAAACCGCCGGCAGTCTGTTTTTGTAGCGCAATACTAACACCAACAGCTTGAACAGACGCCAATACAACAGTCCAGTAGCGTGTATATTGATTGATTTTTCTGGTACCTCTCTCGCCTTCCTTTTTTAGTTGTTTTAGTTGCGGAACCGAATAGCTCATCAATTGCATGATAATTGAGGCTGAAATGTACGGCATAATACCGAGAGCGAAAATACTAAATCGTCCCAATGCTCCACCAGAAAACATATTCATCATGTCAAGTATTGAACCTTTTTGCTGTTCAAACAAGACATTGAGCACATTTGGATCGATGCCTGGAACAGGAATATGAGTCCCTAGCCGATACACAAACAAGGCTCCAACCAGAAATAGTAAGCGTTGTCTTAATTCAGCTAGCCGACCTAGATTATCAGAAACATTTGGTTTAGTTGAGCTCACAGCAGACTATTCCTCAATTTTCCCGCCAGCTGCAATGATTGCTTCATTGGCACCTTTCGTTGCTTTAATTCCTTTAATATTCACAGCAACGTCAATATCACCAGATTTAATAATTTTTACTTGTTTTGAATCACCCGGAATAATCCTATTCTCTTTTAGAAGCGCAATATCAATTAGGTTATGATCGGATAAACTTGCTATTTCATGCAAGCGTACTTCTACAGAATAAGCTTTTTTCCTGGAGGTAAAACCAAACTTGGGTAGTCTGCGCTGGATAGGCATCTGACCACCTTCAAAGCCGACTTTATGATAACCTCCAGAACGGGACTTTTGTCCTTTATGACCAGTTCCACAGGTCTTACCCAGTGTACTGCCAATTCCTCGACCTACCCGTTTAGCTGGTTTTTTTGATCCTGGAGCAGGTTGAATCGTATTTAAGTACATATCAAATCTCCTCCACTTTTAATAAATAAGATATTTTGTTAATCATGCCGCGATTTTCAGGAGTATCATTCACAACAATAGTTTTGTTGAGTTTGAACTTACCCAAACCGTGCAAACATTGTTTATGTTTTAACAATCTGCCGTTAGTACTTTTTATCTGCGTTACACGTAGTTGTTTACTCGCCATAACTTATACTCTCAGGTAATGTCTTCAACGCGTTTTCCGCGTTTAGAAGCAATATATTTTGCATCATGCATGCTTGCTAAAGCATCAATTGTGGCACGGACAACATTAATTGGGTTGTTGGTCCCAATACATTTAGCCAGTACATTATGTACTCCAACCACTTCAAACACGTCACGCATCGCGCCACCCGCGATAATACCGGTACCTTGTGATGCAGGTTGCATGTAAACTCGAGCAGCACCTAATGAATGAGTAAGTGGATACTGAAGAGTAGCATCTTTTAGTGACACATTACGCATATTACGTCTGGCTTGCTCCATGGCTTTTTGAATTGCAATGGGAACTTCACGTGCTTTACCAAGACCATAACCAACCCTGCCCTCGCCGTCTCCAACGACAGTAAGAGCGGAGAAGCCAAATTGGCGACCACCTTTTACAACTTTGGATACGCGTCTTACAGTAACCAACTTTTCCTGGAGATCTGAAGTCTCCCTAGTATTAATTTTTGTGCTCATTGTTACCTACTAGAATTTTAATCCATTTTCACGCGCCGCATCAGCAAGAGCAGCGACACGTCCATGATATTTAAATCCTGATCGATCAAACGCTACATCAGTGATTCCTGCGGCGGCAGCCTTCTCGGCAATTGACTTACCAACCTGACTTGCGGCTTCAAGATTACTGGTTGACTTGACAGTGTCTTTTATCGCTTTTTGTATGGTTGAAACTGCAACGAACACTTTGGAACCATCAGCACTGGTTATTTGAGCGTAGATATGTCGTGGAGTACGGTGAACAGTTAACCTGTTTTTCTCTTGACGAGAAATAAGTGACCGTGTTTTTCGTGCCCTGCGCAGTCTTGCTGTGTTTTTATTCATATCAACGATTACTTCTTTTTAGCTTCTTTTCGAACAACATGTTCATCAGAATAGCGAACCCCTTTTCCTTTATAAGGCTCAGGAGGGCGGTATTGACGGATTTTTGAGGCAACTTCACCAACAAGTTGCTTATCAACACCATTCACTACAATTTCAGTCTGAGACGGAGTTTCAATACTAATACCAGTCGGAATTTTAAATACGACTGGATGAGAAAAACCAAGAGTTAAGGTCAAATCGTTACCTTTAGCCTGTGCACGGTATCCAACACCGACAAGTTGTAGCTTTTTTTGAAAACCTGTCGAAACCCCAATACACATGTTATTGACGATGGCTCTTGTTGTACCTGCCATCGCGTCATTAGAGGCATCAGAACTCTTAACTGTTAGGACATTATCTTGTAAATTAAGATTAATATCGGACTGCAGTCTATAATTTAACTCTCCCTTTGGACCTTTAACGTGGACTGCTTGCTGCTTAATGTCAATATTTACGCCAGCCGGCAATGTGATTGGGTTATTAGCTATACGTGACATTGAAACTCCAAACTATATTTAACTAACACTACAAAGGATTTCGCCGCCAAGACCGAGCTTGCGAGCTTCAGACTCAGAAACAACTCCTTTGGAAGTTGAGATAATGGCAATTCCGAGGCCACCTTGTATCTTCGGTAAATCTAGGACATTTTTATAGATACGCAGACCCGGTCTACTGATACGTTGAATGTGTTCAATAACAGGTTGACCATGGAAATATTTAAGCTCGATATTTAGAGTTGTTTTATTGGCAACTTGGTCAGACTGAAAGGAATTGATGTATCCTTCATCAAGTAGTACCTGTGCAATTGCACTTTTAACTTTCGAACCAGGCATAGTGACGTTTAGTTTAGACGCTGTCTGCGCATTTCTAATACGAGTCAACATATCTGCTATTGGATCTGACATTGACATAATTAATTCTCTATAGTGTTTAATATTACCAGCTTGCTTTACGTATTCCAGGCACATCACCACGCATACTCGCTTCACGAAGCATATTCCTACTCAATCCGAATTTACGAAAGTATCCATGTGGTCGCCCTGTTAATCTGCAACGATTACGCAATCGAACTGAGCTGGAATCACGCGGCAATTTCTGAAGTTGCATAGACGCAAGTTCTTTTTCTTCGAAAGAGGCGGATGGATTGTTTAATACCATTTTGAGTGCAAGTCTCTTTTCTTTATATTTCAGAACCAATCGCTCACGTTTTCGCTCTCGTGCAATAACAGATTTTTTTGCCATATCTATAGTCTATTTCTTAAGTGGAAATCCAAACAATTCGAGAAGCGCTCTTGCTTCTTCATCTGTATTAGCAGATGTAGTAATACATACATCGAAGCCCCGAACTTTATCTATTTTCTCATAATCTATTTCAGGAAAAATTAAGGTCTCAGTGATACCGAGTGAATAATTTCCACGACCATCAAAAGAATTAGGATTTAACCCTCTAAAGTCACGAGTACGCGGTAACGCAACACTGATTAACCTATCGAGAAACTCATACATCATTTTGCGTCTCAGTGTTACTTTGCAACCAATAGGCATATCATCACGTATCTTGAATCCAGCAATTGACTTCCTGGCGACAGTTACCACTGGTTTCTGTCCAGCAATCATTCGCATATCTGAGACCGCATGCTCAAGTACTTTTTTATCTCCGACAGCTTCGCCTACACCCATATTTAAGGTAACTTTCGTTATTTTAGGAACAGCCATTGGTGAGGTATAATTATACCTTGACTTAATTGTTTCTAAAATACTATCGTGGTAAAGCTTTTCTAGCCTTGCCATCTTATTGCCTCTTTAATTTTGTGAGATTAATTGACTATCTGACTTGTAAAAGCGAATCTTTGAACCGTCTTCTTCAGTACGAATGCCGATTCGATCAGCCTTATCAGAATTATGATTGTATATAGCGACATTTGAGATATGTAATGACTTCTCTTTTTCAATAATCCCACCCGCAACACCATTATTAGGGTCAGATTTCTGATGTTTTTTCACTATATTGATTTTATCAACAATGATACGGTTATTTGGCAGTACTTTTAATACACTTCCTCTTTTACCTTTATCACGACCAGCAATAACAATGACCTCATCACCTTTTAATAGTTTACTCATGTTATTTCCTATAATACTTCAGGTGCAAGTGAGACTATTTTCATAAACTTTTCATTACGGAGCTCACGAGTTACTGGACCAAAGATACGCGTACCGAGTGGCTGAAGTTGAGCATTCAATATAACAGCAGCATTTCCATCAAAACGGATAAGAGAACCATCTGTGCGCCTGACACCACTTCTTGTTCTTACAACAACAGCATCATAGACTTCGCCTTTTTTTACCCGTCCTCTCGGTATTGCTTCATTAATGCTCACTTTGATAACATCACCAATTCTCGCATACCTTTTTTTTGACCCACCCAGAACCTTGATACAGGTAACACGTCGCGCCCCGCTATTATCAGCAACATCAAGACTGCTCTGCATCTGTATCATAATTTCACCACTGTAACTTTAATAGATTGAAGATTATTCAAGATTTTGATACCACTTCAACAAGTGCCCATGTTTTATTTTTTGAAATTGGTCGACTCGGCGCAATCGTGACTAAGTCACCTTCATTACAAAGGTTATTTTCATCATGCGCAAAGAGTTTCGAAGACCTTTTAATATATTTTCCGTATTTCGGATGCTTTACCAATCTTTCTACAAGCACTGTAATTGTCTTGTCCATTTTTGAACTAACAACTCGTCCAGTAAGTATTCGTGCATTATCCTGTTGGGTCATTATAAAGTTCTCTTTATTTCACCAAGAATGGTTTTTGCTCTGGCAATATCACGTTTCAGCTCAGTAAGTTTATGGAATTTTTCCAGCTGACTGGTCGCTAACTGCATTTTATATTTAAATAACTCAACATTTAAATCAGTTATTTTAGTTTCAATATCAACAGTGGACATTGAGCGAAAATCATCAGCTTTCATTACATTACCATTCGTCTAGAAAATTGTGTTTTAACAGGTAGTTTTGCAGCGGCTAGCTTAAATGCTTGTCTAGCAAGCTCCTCTGGAATACCATTAATTTCGTAAAGTATGGTCCCTGGCTTAACCTCGGCAACCCAATATTCAACACTACCTTTGCCCTTGCCCATTCGAACTTCCAAAGGCTTCTTAGTAATTGGCTTATCTGGAAATATTCTTATCCACATCTTCCCATTACGTTTAACATGGCGGGTAATTGTTCGGCGTGCTGCCTCAATCTGGCGCGCAGTTATCCTGCCACGTTGTAATGATTTCAAACCATAATCACCAAAGGAAACAGTATTTCCTCTCAAAGCCAGACCTCGGTTCCGACCTTTATGTTGTTTTCTAAATTTCGTTCTTTTAGGCTGAAGCATTATTTATCCTGTATCTTCAAGGCGCTGCTGGCAAATCGGCAGTAGGCGTAGCATCATCAATCTTATCAAAGACTTCGCCTTTGAATATCCATACTTTTACACCAATAATGCCGTATGTAGTCAAAGCTTCGGCGAAACCATAATCAATATCTGCTCTTAATGTATGAAGCGGTACGCGACCTTCTCTATACCATTCAGAACGAGCAATCTCAGCACCATTAAGCCGCCCACCAACGGAGATCTTAATGCCTTTAGCACCAAGCCTCATAGTATTAGCCACAGCACGCTTCATCGCTCGACGATACATAATACGTTTAACAAGCTGCTGGGTTACACCTTCAGCAACCAACTGCGCATCAAGCTCTGGCTTTCTAATCTCCTGAACATTGATTTGTACGGGTACACCCATCATTTTTGATGCCATGTTACGAAGAATATTGATATCCTCACCTTTCTTTCCTATGACAATACCTGGCCTCGCAGTATGGATTGTTATCTGTGCATTTTTAGCTGGCCGATTGATCTGTATATGACTGACAGATGCATGAGACAACTTCTTCTTTAATTGCTCTCTTACCATTAGATCCTGATAGAGCAATTCAGGGTAATCCTTGCTATTGGCATACCAGCGTGACCGCCAATCTTTTATATAACCAAGCCGGATACCAATTGGATGAACTTTTTGACCCATATTAAATGCCTATACTCTACTGATCTGATAATGTGATGTTAATGTGACAGCTTCTTTTCAATCGCTGATTAGCTCTACCTTTTGCTCTGGGTCGTAATCTTTTTAATGTTACGGCTTCATCGACATATATCCTGGATATAAACAAGTCATCGACATCGAGTCCAGAATTGTGTTCAGCATTTGCAACAGCAGACTCAAGTAACTTAAGAATTATTGTTGCTGCTTTTTTACCACTAAATTGCAAAAGGTTGGTTGCGCTCTCTACAGACAATCCTCTAACCTGATCCGCAACCAGTCTTGCCTTTTGTGCTGATAAAGTAGCACCTTTCAATCTCGCAGATGTATCCATTGTTAATATTCCAAATTCCTAGCGGCTTTTTTTGTCTGCCAAATGACCTTTATATGTTCGTGTTGGTGCGAACTCACCCAGTTTATGCCCAACCATGTTTTCAGTAACCAGAACTGGGACATGAATACGGCCATTATGTACTGCCAAGGTTAGCCCGATCATATCTGGGCTTATCATCGAACGTCTTGACCAGGTTTTTATAGGTTTTCTGTCTTTATTTGCTTGAGCCTTCTCTACCTTCGCTGCAAGATGATGGTCAATAAATGGACCCTTTTTAATTGAACGCGGCATAATATATGTTCCTCTTTAGCTATGACCGTTTACGACCACGCACAATCAAACGATTGGTGCTTTTATTTTTTCGGGTTTTAAAACCTTTGGTTGGCTGACCCCATGGAGAAACTGGATGCCTTCCGCCTGATGTTCTACCTTCACCACCACCATGAGGATGGTCGACAGGATTCATAGCTACCCCACGAACTGTTGGTCGTACGCCTCGCCATCGAGCGGCACCAGCCTTACCGATCGTAGATAAGTTATGTTCTGAATTACCCACTTCACCGATTGTTGCTTTACAATCAAGGTGTATTTTGCGCATCTCCCCGGAGCGGAGGCGAAGTGTAGCATACACACCATCCTTTGCCAACAACTGCGCAGATGAGCCAGCAGATCGCGCTAGTTGCGCACCTTTATTTGGCTTCATTTCAATACAGTGAATCACTGTACCTAATGGTATGTTGTGTAAAGGTAGACAATTGCCTATCTTAATTGGCGATTGAGATCCAGATAATACCTGATCACCCGCCACCATGCCCTTCACAGCAAGAATGTATCGACGCTCCCCATCATTGTATTTCAACAGCGCCAAATGAGCAGTACGATTAGGATCATATTCAATACGCTCTATAATTGCAGGAATCGAATCCTTATCTCTTTTGAAATCAACATTTCGATACTTTTGTTTATGCCCACCACCAATGTGGCGTGTAGTAATTCTTCCTGTATTATTACGTCCACCGGTATTACTTTTCTTTGCGGTGAGCGGTTTATAAGGTGCGCCTTTGTAAAGATCATCTCTCTTTACTTTAACCATCCACCTATTACCAGGAGATGTTGGTTTTACTTTTACAACTGCCATAACATTTTTACTCTTTCAAACCTGATTCGTATTAACCAGTAAAGTCGATATCATATCCTGGCTGAAGAATAATATATGCTTTCTTCCAATCAGGTTTCTTTCTCAAAACACGACCAGCTCGTTTTGTTTTACCAGTCATATTAAGTACGTGAACACTTTTAACTTTAACTTCAAATAGTTTTTCGACTGCATTCTTGATACAGCTTTTAGTAGATCGTTTATCTACTTTTAGAACAATTTGTTTATTTAGCTCATTGATTCGCATGCTTTTTTCTGAGACAACCGTGCCGAGTACGACACGTGTATAATCAAGTTTCTTCATACAAATCGACCTTCTAGCACTTCGAGTGCTTCTGAATTAACAATAACAACATCTGCAGATACCAATAAAGCCGGATTAATGTGATTGACATCAAATACATCAAGATTTGGAATATTGTTTGTTGCGCGACGATAATTTTCATCCACTTTATTTAACAGCAATACCTTTCTACGAGCATTTAATTTCGCCAGTGAGTCTGAGACATCCCGAGCCCGCAAGTTTTTTTGATTACCATCAAACAACCCCTCACCAAGCAATAGTCGATCTGCCCGTATTAACTCAGAAAAAATACATTGCAAAGCAGCACGATGCATTTTTTTGTTTAACTTGGTTTTATGATCTCGCGTTTTTGATGCGAAAGTAACACCGCCCGACCTCCAGATAGGCGAACTGGAAGTCCCAGCCCTAGCACGACCTGTACCTTTTTGACGCCACGGCTTCTTACCCCCACCCGCAACCTCAGACCGTGATTTCTGAGCGCTAGTGCCTGAACGTGCACCAGCAAGATAATGAATTACCAACTGGTGAATCAATGTCTCGTTTATAGGGCGATTGAAAGACTTCTCACTAACATTTGTTTTTTTACCAGTTAGTCCATCTTGAGAATAATTACTAATTTCTACATTCATTATCCAGTTACCAAAGTCATAGATTTAACAATAACATCACCACCTATAGCACCAGGCACCGCACCTTTAAGAAGTATAATGTTACGTTCTTTATAGAGCTTGATTAATGATACAGATTTAACAGTGGTTTTCCGTGAACCCATATGGCCAGCCATTTTTTTACCTTTAAACACACGCCCAGGAGTTTGACACTGCCCTATCGAGCCAGGCGCACGATGTGATATGGAATTCCCATGCGTTGCATCTTGCATTTTAAAATTATGTCTTTTGACTCCGCCTGCAAAACCTTTACCTTTACTTGTCCCGGTGACAGACAAAGCTTGCCCTTCTTCCAAAATATCGAGAGAAATAGAATCTCCAACTTTATATTTATCTATCTCGTCAGCATTAATTCGAAATTCCCACAAACCACGACCTGCAACGACCCCTGAGACTGCATAGTGACCAATCAGCGGCTTACTAACTCTTGATACTTTCTTCTCACCTGTAGTCACTTGAAGAGCAGAATACCCATCCTTTTCTTGGGTTTTAATCTGCGTTATACGATTGGGTACAATCTCAACAACAGTAACTGGCACAGAAACACCGTCATCGGTAAAAACACGTGTCATACCTTGTTTGCGGCCCACTAATCCAATCGCCATCATACTTCCTCTTTTCCAGTCTAACTTGGTAAATGATTAATTCTTAGTTGAGCTTAATCTGAACATCAACCCCGGCAGCCAGATCAAGCTTCATCAAAGCTTCAACAGTCTTGTCCGTTGGCTCGATAATGTCCATCATTCGCTTATAGGTTCTAAGTTCATATTGATCACGAGCGTCTTTATTAACATGCGGGGATGTCAGTACATTAAAGCGCTCTTTAATTGTTGGCAATGGAATAGGCCCTTTAATCTGGGCACCTGTTCGCTTTGCGGTATGCACAATTTCACTCGCTGATTGGTCAATAAGACGATGATCAAATGATTTAAGCCTGATTCGTATATGCTGTTTGCTCATAATTTCTACTCGATAACCTTACTAACAACACCAGCGCCAACCGTACGTCCACCTTCGCGTACAGCAAATCGCAAACCTTCTTCCATCGCAATCGGAGCATGCAGCTCAACATTGACTTTAACGTTGTCTCCAGGCATGACCATCTCAACACCGCTCGGCAATTCAACCGCACCGGTGACGTCTGTGGTACGAAAGTAAAACTGTGGTCTGTAGCCATTGAAAAATGGCGTGTGGCGCCCACCTTCATCTTTCGACAAAACGTATATTTCTGCTTCAAACTTGGTATGCGGGGTGATTGATCCCGGCTGCGCCAGGACTTGTCCACGTTCGACTTCTTCGCGCTTGGTTCCGCGCAACAAGATACCAACATTGTCGCCCGCTTCACCTCTGTCCAGCAGTTTGCGAAACATCTCAACACCAGTACAGGTGGTTTTGGTGGTGTCTTTGATTCCAACAATCTCTATTTCGTCACCGACATTGATGATTCCCCGTTCTATGCGACCAGTGACGACCGTGCCACGCCCTGAGATCGAGAAAACGTCTTCGATTGGCAACAGGAAAGGTTGATCAATGGCGCGCTCTGGCTCAGGGATGTAGTCATCCATGGTGGCAACCAGCTTGATGACTGAATCCACGCCGATATCACTGGTATCGCCTTCCAGTGCTTTCAAGGCACTGCCAACGGTGATGGGGGTGTCGTCTCCAGGAAACTCATACATGTCAAGCAGTTCGCGGACTTCCATTTCGACCAACTCGATAAGCTCTTCATCATCAACCATGTCGGCTTTGTTGAGGTAGACGACGATATAAGGCACACCCACTTGTCTTGCCAGCAAGATGTGCTCGCGAGTTTGCGGCATGGGTCCGTCTGCTGCCGATACAACCAGGATTGCGCCATCCATTTGCGCAGCACCCGTGATCATGTTTTTGACATAGTCTGCGTGACCCGGACAATCGACATGCGCATAGTGGCGCTTGTCCGATTCATATTCGACATGTGCTGTGGCGATGGTGATGCCTCGCTCTCGCTCTTCCGGGGCATTGTCGATCTGGTCGTATGCCTTGAATTCTCCACCTCGCGCTTCTGCCATGACTTTGGTCAGCGCTGCCGTCAACGTCGTCTTGCCATGATCGACGTGACCAATTGTTCCAACATTAACATGCGGTTTCGTCCGCTCGAATTTCTCTTTGGACACGAGTAATACCCCTTACAAAACTATTTATTAATTAGGATGATTTCTTCATAATCGCTTCTGCAATATTTGCGGGAGCTTCTGAATATTTTTCAAACTGCATTGAATAACTTGCTCTTCCCTGTGTTGCCGACCTTAGATCCGTTGCATAACCAAACATCTCAGAAAGAGGCACTTCGCATCGAATAATTTTCCCCAACGCAGCATCATCCATACCATGAATAATACCGCGTCGACGATTGATATCACCTACGACATCACCCATATAATCTTCAGGCGTACTGACCTCAACACTCATAATTGGCTCAAGTATCGCCGGATCAGCTTTCTGAGCACCCGCCTTAAAACCCATAGAGCCGGCTATTTTAAAGGCCATTTCGTTAGAATCTACATCATGATAGGAGCCATCGTACAAAGTAACCTTGACATCCACAACAGGATATCCCGCCATCACTCCGTTTTTCATCTGCTCCTGAATACCATTATCAACAGAAGAAATATATTCCCTAGGAACAACACCGCCAACAATTGCGTTAACAAACTCGTAGCCAGCACCCGCCTCCTGAGGTTCTATTTTTAACCAGACATGACCATACTGACCTCGACCACCTGTTTGCCTGACAAATTTACCTTCCTGCTCAACTGCTTGACGAACTGTTTCTCGGTATGCCACTTGTGGGGCACCGACATTCGCGTCAACACTAAACTCACGCTTCATCCGGTCAACGATAATCTCAAGATGCAATTCACCCATTCCAGAAATGATTGTTTGACCCGACTCTTCATCCGTGTGCACACGAAACGAAGGATCTTCCTGTGCAAGTTTACCGAGAGCAATGCCCATTTTTTCTTGATCGCTCTTGGTCTTAGGCTCGACTGCCACCGAAATAACCGGCTCTGGAAACTCCATTCGCTCAAGCACAATCGGATTGTCAATTGTACATAACGTATCACCCGTAGAGACGTCTTTTAGTCCAATTGCTGCAGCAATATCACCCGCTCTGACTTCGCGAATCTCTTCTCGAGAGTTAGAGTGCATCTGCACCAAACGCCCAATCCGCTCTTTCTTTTGCCTGACCGAGTTATAAACTGTGTCACCCGAATTAAGCACTCCGGAATAAACCCTGAAAAAAGTAAGATTGCCCACAAATGGATCTGTCGCAATTTTAAATGCCAGCGAGGAAAATGGAGCATCATCAGAAGCCGGACGAGTCACCTCTTCATCCGAGTCAACCATTAGACCATTAATTTCCTTGACTTCTTTTGGGGAAGGAAGATATTCAATCACAGCATCAAGCATTGCTTGAACGCCTTTATTCTTGAATGCTGAACCACAAAAAGCCGGCACAATCTTGTTCGCTATTGTTAAATCGCGCACACCTTTTTTAATTTCATCATTTGACAAGTCACCCTCTTCAAGATACTTCTCCATCAGCTCATCAGAGCCTTCAGCAGCAGCCTCAACGAGATGCTCGCGCCATTCTGCGCATTCATCAACCATGTCTGCAGGAATTTCCTTTTCCTCAAACTTCGCACCCATATTGGCCTCTTCCCAATAGATTGCTTTCATTTTAACCAGATCGATAACGCCTTCAAAATTCTCTTCTGCGCCAATTGGCAACTGCATCACGACAGGATTAGCACCCAAACGTTTCCGAATCTGCTCTACAACCCTGAGAAAATCAGCACCCGACCGATCCATTTTATTAACAAACACCAGCCGAGGCACTTCGTATTTATTGGCCTGTCTCCACACAGTTTCAGACTGAGGCTCCACCCCACCAACCGCACAAAATACAGCGCATGATGCATCAAGAACCCTTAACGAACGCTCCACTTCAATCGTAAAGTCTACGTGCCCCGGCGTATCAATAATATTGATTCTATGCTGCTGAAACTGACCATCCATCCCACTCCAAAAACAAGTTGTTGCGGCAGATGTGATGGTGATACCACGCTCCTGCTCTTGCTCCATCCAGTCCATGGTTGCAGCGCCATCATGCACCTCACCTATCTTGTGTGAAACGCCTGTGTAGTAAAGAATACGCTCAGTCGTTGTGGTCTTACCCGCATCAATATGAGCCATAATGCCAATATTGCGATAGCGTTCGATTGGAGTTGTTCGTGCCACAGTATTTACCTATTCAACCGTTATTCATCTAATGATAATGATTCGCTCTGCCACTACCAGCGATAGTGCGAAAATGCTTTATTGGCTTCAGCCATACGATGCGTGTCTTCTCGTTTTTTTACTGCGGCTCCACGCGACTCAGAAGCATCAAGAACCTCACCCGCCAGCCTCGCAGCCATTGTTCGCTCACTTCTTTTTCTGGCAGAATCAATCAACCATCGCATCGCCAGTGCAGCCCTTCGCTCAGGCCTAACTTCTACAGGCACCTGGTATGTCGAACCACCCACTCGCCGAGACTTCACCTCAACTCTTGGCTTTACATTCTCCAATGCAGAGCTCATAACCTCCAACGGCTCATCAGAACCTTTTTGGCCAATTGACTCTAGCGCATCATAGACTATTTTCTCTGCAACAGATTTCTTGCCATCCAGCATCAACAAGTTAATGAACTTTGACAGAACAAGACTTCCGTACTGTGGATCTGGATTAATAACACGCTTTGCAGCAACACGACGTCTGGACATATATTATTCTCAACCCCTATTTCGGCCGTTTAGTACCATACTTCGATCGACCTCTACGGCGACCATCAACACCGGATGCATCAAGCGTTCCACGCACCACGTGATAACGCACACCCGGCAAATCCTTGACACGCCCACCCCTGATCAGCACAACCGAATGCTCTTGCAAGTTATGCCCTTCACCACCAATATAGCTGCTCACTTCAGCACCATTAGTCAAGCGTACTCTAGCAACCTTGCGTAGCGC
>DRLZ01000056.1 GCA_011322755.1 Crenotrichaceae bacterium | reverse complement strand
TCGATCAACAGCAATCCATATCCATCGATAGTTTTTTTTTGACCGACATAGGTGTGCATCTCATCCATTTCTGTATACACCACGGGTTCAGTGCTTTTCAACTCTTCTATTTGTTCACCAAACGTTCGAATCCAAATAAACCACCCCGCCGCAAGCGGACGGGGTATTAAAAGAGCGACAGTTGACGGTCTTCATGTAACTTCTGATATTCCCGTCCTTGATTTTTTACGTATTTTCCATTCAATTTTGAGATGGATCATGATGTCAATCGATAGTATTGTGACAGAGTATTGGCTTCGATACGCTTAATTATAGTTGATGGCTATTTTTCAGGGACAGAGAAAGTATCCAACGCAGCCACTCCAATTTACTCAAAGTGACATTGTACAGTGCGCAAGCTGATAG
This sequence comes from Crenotrichaceae bacterium, assembly GCA_011322755.1. Lineage (GTDB taxonomy): Bacteria > Pseudomonadota > Gammaproteobacteria > Methylococcales > DRLZ01 > DRLZ01. The sequence continues at coordinate 2,651 of DRLZ01000056.1, read as the reverse complement.
AATGATTCGTGGGTGAATTCAAAAACCGGTATGAGTCAACTGGTGATCTGTAAAAGATAATTATCATTGATAAAACTCATTCAGAATTTCATCTACTTCTGATAAAGTCGATGGCAGATGCTGCCAAATTAGTGAGGAATTGGCGTATTATTCAATCTTACTCTTTATTCATTTCACTAATAGGATGTCAATTCACCGCATTTATCTGATCACCTTTGGCTTCACTTTATTGCTAGCCAACAGCCTTGTCTACGCTGATAAGTTCACGCTGTCTGAAGCAGTGGATTATGCCTTGCGCAATAATCCTGATCTGCAAATCATGCAGGAAAGAATTGGCCAGGCCGAGGCGCAGCTGGGTGAAGCACTGTCCAGTTTTTATCCGCAGATCAAAACCCGGCTGTCGTATGAGCATACCGATAATCCATCGCGGGCATTCGGGATGATTATCTCGCAGCGCAGGCTGAATCTGAATAATACTGACTTTAACCACCCAGGCGGAACCGACAATTATCGACCTGAAGTGATTGCCAACTATTCGTTGTTTCGAGGCGGTCAGGATTACCAGCTCAGCAAAGCTGCCAGACTCGGGGTTGATGTCGCCAGACTGGATCAATCTGCGCTGCGCAACCGGCTGACTCAGGCCGTTCAATCCACTTTTTACGGTTACCTGGCGGCTGTTGAGGCGCACAAGGTTGCTTTGCGCTCGATGGAGGCTGTCAGCAGTGAACTGAAAGACAGTCGCATTCGTTATCAGGCTGGCACAGTGTTGAAATCGGATGTGTTGTCACTGGATGTGCAACTGGCCGAGGTTAAGGATGAGGAGATCAAGGCGGCGAATGCGATTGAGCTGGTGCGTACCGGGTTGAAAACCCTGCTCGGACTGGACGCTGAACAGTCACTGGACATTGTCCCGCAGAGCGATTGGCAATTGCCGGAGCAACGACTGGATTATGATGCGCTGCTTGATGAAGCCTTCTCACAGCGACCAGAAATGCTCGCTGCCAGCAAGCGCGTGAAGATTTCCAGGCGACGCCTGAGCGCAGCGCAAGGCGCTTATCTGCCGAGAGCGAACGCTTATCTCAGTTATGGATCAGACAGTAAAAACCTTGAATTCAGTCGCAGTCGCGATAATGTAACCGCCGGCGTGCAGCTGGAAATGGATATTTTTTCAGGGTTCGCGACCCAGCAAAAAGTCAACAAAGCCAAACACCAGCTGGTTGAGGCTGAAACAGCAGTGACCAAAACCCGTCTGCAAATTGAAAATGATGTAAAAACAGCTTATCTGAAATTGAAAGAAGCGCTTGCCAGGCTGGATGTGACCAAGGCATCGGTGCTTGCAGCAGAAGAGGCGCTGCGGATCGTCACTGAACAGCGCAAAGCGGGAGCCGCGACCGTGACGCGTTATATCGAAGCGCAAGTAGCCCGGGATAAAGCCTTGTCACGCACCATCGCTGCCCGTTTTGACGCGCTTTCCGCGCAGGCACAGCTTGATCAAGCCATTGGTCACTGGCAATAAGGACTGAGTATGAATCGACTTAAATGGATTATTTCCGCTCTTGCTATTCTGGTTCTGATCTTTGTTATCCTGTTCGCTCTGGGTATTATAGGCGGCGGTGAGAAAGTCGAGCCGGGCAATGTTACTGTCCATGCGAAACCGCTACCCGCGAATGCCAAAACACTCACGCTTGGCAAACAGCAGTCTGACAACACGCTGTCATGGCCAGCAACCATCCGTTCGCGCAGTGTCGCCAGAATTGCCCCAAAATTCAGCGCGCGCATTATTGAAATCACCGTGGATGCTTCTGATAAAGTCAACAAAGGTGATGTTCTCGCCAGACTTGACGAACAAGCCATGCGCGCGGCCTATCAGCAAGCGCTGGCAGCGCTCAATGCAGCCAAAGCGCAAGCCCAACGCGCGATTGCTGACGAGAAACGCATCATCGGGCTGTATGAAAAAGAAGCGGCAACCCGGCAAAGCTATGATGCAGCCGTTGCTCAGGCCAATTCAGCTCGTGCAGCGGTCAAACGTGCTACCAGCGCAGTCAGACAGGCTAAAGTCAATCTGGGAGAAAATGTTCTGCGTGCGCCGTTTGATGGCGTGATCAGTGAGCGTCTCAAGGAACCCGGTGATATGGGACTGCCCGGCGACCCAGTGGTGATTCTAACCAAAACCGATCATCTGCGGGTTGAGGCGGCCATTCCGACCAGCTGCGCCAACAAACTCTCGGTGGGAGATGCTGTTGGCGTGCGTATTGACAGTTTCAATGTTAAAACCACAGGCACAGTTGACGAGATTGTTCCTGAAATTGATCCGGCAACCCGCACCCAACTGGTGAAAGCCTCTCTCCCCGACAACCCCGAATTGAGCGCAAAATTGACGCCAGGTTTGTTTGCATGGCTTGAACAAGGCTGCGAAGGTCATCAGAATGTGTTGATGATTCCGGTTTCCGCGGTGGTTCGTTACGGTCAACTGGAAACCGTTACTGTGGTTGAAGGCAATCAACTGCATACCCGGCATATCCGCACTGGTAAGCAAAATGGCGATCAGGTTGAGGTGCTGTCTGGGTTGAGCGAAGGCGAGACCATTCTGATCAACAGCGGATTGTAGCCATGAACCAGCGCCATTCAGATCCTCATGACAGCATGACCAT
>DRLZ01000055.1 GCA_011322755.1 Crenotrichaceae bacterium | reverse complement strand
TAAAGCGTTTTTCATCTCGGCTGCCAATGCTCATTAAAGCCGCAAAGCCTTTATGCTGAATCGGGATAATTGCGCACGACGCAACATCTCTGGCATTTTTTGGAAATAAAAACTCAAGCTGTTCCTGCGAGGCTTGCCCACATTGTGGTTGATTATTTTCGAGGATGGATGCAAAGAGTTGCAATGCGTGGTTATCTGCTGATATTGCAAGATCACGCATTCCGCGAGAAGGAAGCACATTCTCTGTTTCACCATCCAGAATGATATGCATGGAAACAAAGTCAGTAGAAAAATTACTCTGCAACAAGTCAGTCAGAGATGTGATCGCCTGTTCCAGTGTGGTTGCTTCCATCAGTGAAAGTACCAAGGTATGCATTTTACGCAAAACCGCATCATTATTGCGGCCAACATCCACCAGATCTTTATAATTTTTCAGTAACCGCCGGTTTTCTTCGCGAAGAATTTCCAGCTGCTTGGCAACCAGTGATACCGCCTCTCCGGAAGGATGCGGGATGTAGAGTACTTTCAATAATTCAGTATGATGCTGGAAAAAATCAGGATGACGAGACAGATACTCGGCAACACTATCGGATGTGATATGTTCAGCCAGAAGTTCAGGGCGTTCAACGCTCATAATGTGATTATCCCTTCATAAACAGTGGTCGCTGTTCCAGTCATCATCACCGGCTCGGCTTCGCCTTTCCAGTCAATCGTTAAGTTGCCTCCGGGTAAGTTGACGCTAACAGGTGTGACAAGCCGCTGCTGGTCAATGCCCACAGCAACGGCTGCACATGCGCCACTCCCGCAAGCCAGTGTTTCGCCTGTTCCTCGCTCATAGACCCGAAGCCGTATGCTCTGTTGATTGTCTATTTTCATAAAACCGATATTGGCCTGCTCAGGAAAATGTGGATGCTGCATCAGTCGCGGGCCCAGTGTTTGTACACGCGCATTATCAATGTCATCGACTAGCAACACTGCATGTGGATTGCCGACCGAGACTGCCCCGAAGTGAATTGTTTGTTTATCCGCTTCTAATGTATAGCTTGTTTTTCGGGTTTCAGCAAGTAAAGGGATGCAATTTGGTTCAAATTGAGGAATTCCCATATTGACCGAGATAGTCTCGTCACTATTCGTAATCAAAACGAGTGTGCCTGAGAGTGTTTCAGCACGGATTATGTTTTTATCACTGAATTGCTTGTCGCGAATAAACTTTGCAAAACAGCGTGCTCCATTTCCGCATTGACCGACTTCCTTGCCATTTGCATTAAAGATGCGATAACGAAAATCTGCATCAGGCAGGCGTGGAGACTCAACCAGCAAAATCTGGTCACAGCCTACACCAAAATGCCTGTCTGAGAGGAATTGTAGCTGTTCTGGCGTGAGTTCTATATTCTGATGGATGGCATCAATGACCACGAAGTCATTTCCCAAACCATGCATTTTGGTAAAATTAATCTTCATGGCAGCAGGTGTTCACCAGCCCAAAGCGACGTAATGGTTTCCCGTTCACGAATCAGATAAGCCTGATCGCCATCCACCATGATCTCTGCAACCCGGGGACGAGAGTTGTAATTAGAGCTCATGGTAAACCCGTATGCACCGGTTGAGCGTATTGCAAGCAAGTCGTGTTCTGCAATTGCAAGTTGGCGTTGTTTGCCCAAAAAATCGCCTGTTTCACAAACAGGTCCAACGATATCATAGCGTTCAATGGCATGGGTGCTCTGTTGAACAGCGATAATCTCATGCCACGCACTATACAACGAAGGTCGTAGCATGTCATTCATTGCCGCATCAACGATTGCAAAGCGATGTTCTGCAGTTTGTTTAAGATACTCGACCCGAGTGACAAGTATCCCTGCATTTCCGGCAATGGCTCTCCCCGGTTCCAGCAGGATCTCATAATCAGTACCGGCCAGGCGGGAGAGAATCGCCCGGGCGTGCTGGTCTGGTGTCGGAGGTTGCTCATCGACATAGCGAATACCCAATCCGCCGCCAAGATCAAGTTGATCAAGTTTGATTCCAGATGTTTCCAGATTGCTTACCAGTTCCAGCAGTCGATCCAGCGCATCGATAAATGGCTCGATTGTAGTCAGCTGAGAACCGATATGACAATCCATGCCTATCACGTCCAGGTGATCAAGCTGGCTGGCATGTTGATAGACATCGACAGCGATTTGCATGTCAATCCCAAACTTGTTTTCTTTTAAACCGGTGGAGATATAGGGATGTGTTTTTGGATCAACATCCGGATTAACACGAATTGAGACAGGCGCTTGTTTATCCAGACTGGCAGCGACACGGTTGATCCTATCCAGCTCGTCGACAACCTCAACATTAAAACAACGAATACCAATTTCAAGTGCACGCTGTATTTCATCGTGGCGTTTACCAACACCTGAAAAAACGATTTTATCGGGCTCGCCGCCAGCTTTGAGTACGCGCTCCAGCTCACCAATTGAAACAATATCAAAGCCGGAACCGAGTCTGGCAAGAATGTTTAATACAGCAAGATTTGAATTTGCCTTGACTGCATAGCAGATTAAATGAGGATGTGATTGTAATCCGTTATCAAACGCTTTCCAGTGCCTTTCAAGCGTTGCTTTTGAATAAATGTAGCAAGGTGTTCCATATTGTTCCGCTATTCGCGACACTGCGATATCTTCAGCATAGAGCTGCTGGTTTTTGAAACTAAAATAATCCATTTGGAGATACTACCTGATATTGTTCCGGTTAGACACCAAGTCACCTGGTTTACGGGCTAAATTACGCGTTATGGCGAATCTTGATCAAAGCATATAAAAGTGCACTTTTATACAAGACTGCGAGCAAGGAGTCCAGCGATACTGTAGACAGAACCCTATCCTCGGTCGCTGGAAAGAATATAAAAGAAGACAACAAAGCGGGATTGTGCCTGGGTTATCTGGCGAATGGTGTGGAAATAGTGGTGTCAGCCTGTGATTGGATCCAGGAACCTGTTCAAGATATCGATCAAGAGATGCAGGGTAAGACAAAAGCAGGCAAAAAACACAGCATACTGAAGTATGTGCGCATTTTGAGCTGGCTTAGTAACTCCGCGATTTGCTTTTCAGTGATAATTTTGAACAGGTTCTAGAGTCTCCAAGGCTGTGCCAACGTTTATTCATCAGATGGAACAGTGATGTTTATTCGGTCGTCAATCAAAGCTGGACGATGTACTAGTATTGACATGCGCCAACACTATTTGACAACACAGGTGTTAATCGCTGCAGATTGACTGTGCCTTGTCCATATCCGCTAACATCAGCATTGTAAGTGGCTTTTATGGTATTACAATCAGAGAAATCGACGCGCATTTGTCCCCAGTAGGGTTTGTTGACATCGGCACTGGAAAACTCAGTGCCGAATGTAGCTCCCTCGGAACGGAACATTTCAAAGATTGCGGTTTCTCCAAGTACCGGTGCGGTTCCGATAATCCACAACTGATTACCACTGGCATCATTTGTGTAGGTATACCAGGTTAAGGTGGCTACGGGGTTATCATCTCCAGAAACAGCGAGCAGGAAACCTTCACCATTACGCTCAGGGTCATACCATGCGCCACTGAAAGACCAATCAACTGCGCGATTCACGCTAATACGCAGAACTTGTGTGCCTGACAGTGTGAAATCGCCTTGTTGTGGATTAATCACTGTTCCTGCCACTGTTGTGCCTCCCAGAATATTTTTTGGCGCACCATCCGGGTTGTCAAATGAGCCGTTAAATCCGGGATGAAAGTCTATAACGCCATTTTCATCATCACCCGTATTGGCAGCATTCTGGTTTAAAAAAGCGGCGTTAGTTTCTGTGTTGACTTCGGTTCCGGCATCCAGAACATTGGCGCCAATTAAATGAATATTGACTGGTCCCGTAAATTTTCCATCCGCATCAAATAACTGGTGTGCAAGCGGGTTTTCGTTGGCGACAAAAGCATCGTTGGATGGAATCAGCATTGTTGCATAACTAAAATAACGCTGGGAAGCAGGATCAAGCGTGTAGACTGCTTGAGTTTTACTGCCAGGATCGAATACCGGAGCGCCAGCAAAGCCTGCAGGCTCTGTAATAACAGCATCAAAACCTGTGGAAGCAGCTGTTTTAAATTCGTTTGATAGCGCGCTCGCGTCACCATCTTCAGCCAGGCGTTCCAATCCTGCGCTTGCAACTTCACCTCTAGAATAACTGTCAAACTCGCCATTATGAAAACCAACCCAGACAGGTGTGTTGTAAAGCCCCCCGGTTGGAAACAAGTTTGTTACATTGACACGAATCGGAACACCGGGCTCGGAAATTGTAATACGCGCAACTTGATAATTATCCAAGGTAAAGTCTGCATTGCTGGCATCGATGAGTGAACCGGCTGCATTGACTCCCCCCAGGATATTAACCGGAGTAGCATTCGAATTTGCCGATGAGCCGTTATATCCTGTATGGAGCTGTACTGTGCTGCTTTGATCATCCCCTGTATTTGGAGCCGTTTGATTGAGAAAAGCTGCATTGGTTTCGGTATTATTTTCTGTGCCGGCATCCAGCACTTGATTTCCCCAGACTGTAAATGATATTGGACCTGTAAAGTTCCCACTTGAATCGAAGATTTCGTGTATCTTTGGGTCATCATTAGCAACAAACGCATCATTCGAGGGAATAACCATCGATGCATAACTAAAATAACGCCCGCTTGCTTCATCAACATTTATTTTCAATGTTGCAGAACTTCCGGGCTCAAACACAGGTGCTCCGGGAAAACCGCCGGGCTCAACTACAGTTGCATCAATGCCTTGATGATTCCCGGTTTTAAAAAGCGCGCTGACAGCGTCAGGATTTCCATCTTCTGCAAGTGTTTCCAATGCTGGCGATGCCGCTTGACCAAGGTCAAACAGATCAAACGAACCATCATGAAAAGAAATCCAGAACGGGGTGAGAAAAACACCATTTTCCGGAGACAGATTTTCGATCGTTACATTAAGCTCTCTGGACTCGGAATAAGTTGAAAAAGCGAGTAAAAGAAAAGCACAAAAGAGAGTCGTTGTGTGGTGAGTTTTGCAGTGGTTCATGAAGTTGCCCCTTTGTTTTCTTGATAAGGAATAACAAAAAAGCTGCGTTGTTGAGGTAATCACATCCCGACATGTAAAACCCTGTGATCTCTGGTATGTCTTGATGTAACTAGAACAGCAAAACAGTTCGATTGCAGACAGAACATATTTAGCTGGGTTTGATTGAACTACAAGCTGAAAGTTCCCTGAACAATGAATATATTTTACATTAATTAACTCACATGTTCTGTTGAAGTAGAAAGGAAAGTCGTTTTAACTCACGACAACAATCTGTTTTACAGAAGGAATCAGCTTCAGTTATTTGTCAGGATCGACTGGCTTTTTATCTGTCAGCGGGGCAGGTGGCTCGGGTTCCTCTAAAAACAAATCGCCTTTTTGACCACAGCCAGCAAGCAATAGCGTGATGGATAAAAAAAGTATGTAATATTTCATGGCAATGAGGGGTGAAATGGTCTCCAAATAATCAATGAGTTCAATGCGCAGGGCAAAACGATACTCACTATAAGTACAGTAAGGAGTATATCCTAACTCCGTGTATTAATGCTGACAATGTGGACAATACCAGCTTGATCGCTGATTTTGGTTCATTTTACGTATCGGCGTATGACAGCTGACACAGGGTTTGTTTTCGCGTCCATAGACTTTGAGTTGTTGTTGAAAATAACCAGGTTTTCCTGCTGCGTTGACAAAGTCGCGTAATGTCGTCCCACCTTGTGTGATGGCATTGGCAATGATCTTTTTGGCATGTTGAGCCAGGTTGTTATAGCGGATAGTGGATATTCTCCCCGCTGCTCTTGCCGGGTGGATACCTGCTTCATACAGTGTTTCTGTCGCATAAATATTGCCCAGCCCAACCACGACATGACTGTCCATTATGAAGCTTTTAACGCTAACACGGCGGTTTCTCGATCGCTGGTACAAGTAGTCACCAGAAAATTCATCACTCAGCGGCTCCGGACCGAGTTGCTTTAACAAGGGGTGGGACAGTGGTTGTTGAGACGGGCACTCAAGCAGCGAACCAAAGCGGCGAGGATCATGAAAGCGCAGAGACGTCTTGTTATCAAGCACAAAATCAACATGATCATGCTTGCCAGGCGAAATTGATTGCTCAACAATTCGCAAGCTGCCAGACATACCGAGATGAAGCAATAAAGTCGAACTGACAGCATGCTTGTCTATGGTTGATAGCAGTAGATATTTACCACGCCGACCGACAGAGACAATTGTCTGCCCTGGATAAGTCGTAGCGATATGATCAGGAACTGGCCAACGTAAACTGGGCTGACGAATAATAATTTCCCTGATAACGCGCATTCTCAGGTGTGGTTCGATGCCACGGCGTGTTGTTTCGACCTCTGGTAGCTCAGGCATGTGAGCGGGTTAATATAGGCGTAGCGTTCGGTCTAGCCTGATATGAATGTGCTAAATCGTTTTGAGCAACTGTTCTGTTGCCGCCAGTAGCTGCTTGCGACCGAGCAATAGTTTCCAGCGACTGCCTCCGGATTGACGCCAGAGCATTGCCGAACGCACACCAGCGAGCAGTAATGCCCTGATTTTATTGATATTGACAGCGCTTGTAAGATGCGCCTGATTACCTTGTACCATGACATGCGGTCGAATTTTGCTCAGTGTGCTCTCATAGGTGTTGGCAAGTTTCGCAATGACATCCTGATGCAAAAGCGGGTGTTCTCTTGCCTCAGTAATTGCGGCCTGAATACCGGACTGTATCTTTTTTTGCAATGCCGGATTCTCTTCAAGTTTGCTTTCCAGGTATATCAAGCTGGCGGCATAACGCCCCTGGTTTCGATCAAAATCCTTGTTCCCGGATAACTGACTTCGCAACACACGTAACCCGGGGCGTAATCCTGACAATCCTCCATAAACGTCCTCGATTGAATCCGCATCAATTTTGAGTGTGCTGGTGATCAGTGTTTCCATTGAGTTGGCATCAACCGAGCCATTCACTGCGATTTGGCGTACTAAATCTGTTGCCTGTGAAAGACCGGCTAGTGCGATTGCCTGATTACGAACTGTTTTTTGCATATGTCATGGTTGGGTAATAGCGATTGAAATTATGAATCATGCTGATGTTAGCATATAGGCGCGACATGATCGCCATTTTTGCTGGTTTATTACAGACCCTGTTTCCTGTCGTGTCATTCTCTAGTTACATATGTGCTATGGTTTTTCTGTAGACTTGCCTTCAGCTAGCCACTGTTGTATACCGCCATCCAGATTGTAGATAGTGCTGCGAAAACTTTTGTTTGCCAGTAACTGTGCTGCTTTTGTTGAACGTCCACCAGATCGGCAATAAACGACAACAGGTTTATCAGTATTCCCTGTAATTTCTTTGATTTGCTTTAAAAAAACATCATCTCCAACCGGTTGCATTTGCTGATTAAAAATCATCGCTTTTTTGGCTCCTGGAATAACACCGGTTTGTTCCCATTCACCTGGTGTTCTCACATCTACAATGATGGCGCCCTGTTTTTGTAATTCAATCAGCTGATCTGTATCAATCTGTTTTATTGTGGATTTTCCAGAATCAGCTGCACATGAAAGTGCCGTGATTGCCAGAAAAAACATTAGAATGAGTGAGTGAGAGGTTTTGTTCATGATAATGCTCCTGAAAAGAAGGGTTCTTAGACGTATGTTTGCAAAAAATGTTTCTGGTTGAAAACCGACATACACAGGTTACCCATACGTACAGATAACAAAGCGGTAAGGAAATAGGTTGAGAACATCCAGCTAATGGTACAGTCATGTGATAACAGTAACAATGCGCATTCTCTTGACATTGCAATCGTATCATAATCTGCTGAATAATGGGCGTAGCTGATATTGTTGCAGATTATGGTAATGTAGTCATTGACTAGGATAAGTATAAAGTGAGGTAGGTAGAATGGAAACAGTGGTTTTGGATGTAACTGGAATGAAATGCGGCGGCTGTGAATCTGCGGTTAAACAAACTCTGGAGGATTTGAACGGGATAGAGAAAGTTGTGCCTAATCATAAACTGAACAAGGTTGAAATAGCATACAGCACGGCTACGATCGATATTACACAAATCAAGCAGGCAATCGAAGAGCTTGGTTACAAGGTTCAGTCAAATTAGTTGCCACAGAGCATCGTGAGGTTGCGGATACAACCAACACTGAAAGCGGTGATTCATAGGCGCTCAGATTGTAAAACCTGCGATCAATCAGAATCCGATATATTCAATGTGTTACAAAACCTAAACTGGATTAGCCAACCATGACAAAGCAGCAACAGGAAGAAAACAAGACCATCCAGTTATCCATTTCCGGGATGACTTGTGCGGGATGTGTTAAAAGTGTTGAAGATGCATTGAACAGTGTTACCGATGTACACACTGCGACTGTGAATTTTGCTGACCACACTGCGCGTGTAGAAGTGGATGATGATTTTCAAACGCAGGCGCTAATAGACGCTGTACATGAGGCGGGCTATGAAGCTGCTGTCATGCAAGACCTCAGTGATTTGTCTGAACAGGAAGGTCTGGAACAAAAACAGTATCAGGAACTCATAAAACAGGCACTGGCTGCCGCAGCAGCAGGCGTACCGCTAATGCTGGGTACCCATTTGAACCTGTTTTCATTTCCGGATCTGGGGACCTGGAGTGGATTTTTCTTCTGGTCGCTGGTTTCGGCGTTGACGCTGGCTGTAATGCGCTATTCCGGCGCTCATTTTTATCGCGGGGCAATCAAGGCATACAAGCTTGGCCAGGCTAATATGGATACCTTGATCGCGCTGGGCACAGGAGCAGCCTGGTTTTATTCAACGATTGTTATTGTTTTTTCAGACTGGCTGCCACCAATTGCGCGTCATGCTTATTTTGAGGCCGCGGTGATGATTCTGGCATTCATCAATTTCGGGCAAGCACTTGAAGTCCGGGCACGTGGTCGTACCTCTGGCGCGATCCGGCAATTGATTGGTTTGCAGCCGAAAACAGCGCGCGTGGTGCGCAATGGCGAAGAGATTGATGTCAGCGTCGATCAGGTCGGGCTGGATGAAACCATTCGTGTACGCCCGGGTGAAAAAATACCGGTTGACGGCGAACTGATTGACGGTCACTCGTCTGTCGATGAATCCATGTTGACTGGTGAAGCAATGCCTGTTGAAAAAGCCAAAGGCGATGAAGTGGTTGGTGGATCGGTTAATTTAACCGGTTCGTTTCTACTCAAGGCAACCCGTATTGGTCATGACACTGTACTCGCTCAAATTGTTCAGAGTGTGCGTCAGGCTCAAAGCAGCAAGCCGGAACTTGCTCGTCTTGCGGATAAAATCGCTTCTGTATTTGTGCCCGTGGTGGTCGCTATTTCAGGACTGACATTTTTGATCTGGCTAATCTTCGGCCCTTCACCTGCAATTGGCTATGCATTTGTTACCTCCATGACTGTTCTGGTAATTGCTTGTCCGTGTGCTTTGGGGCTGGCAACACCGATCTCTGTTATGGTTGCAGTTGGTCGCGCGGCTCAGGAAGGTATTTTGATTCGAAATGGCGATGCACTGCAAAGCGCTTCACAAGTGACCACCGTGGTGCTTGATAAAACCGGAACCATCACCGAAGGCAAGCCACAAGTAACGACTGTGGTTGCCGGAGACGGACATACTGAAGATCGTGTCGTGCAACTGGCTGCCAGCCTGGAACAACAATCCGAACATCCATTGGCGACTGCAATTGTCGCTGCTGCCATCCAAAAACAGTTGGAACTTTTACCTTTAACCGGTTTTGAATCAGTAACTGGCAAAGGTGTGCAAGGTGTTGTGAATGGTTTTGTGTATCGGCTCGGAAACCTTGCTTTTATGGAGCAGGAAATAGTCGATACTGGACAATTTCCTGAATTGATGGATCACCATGCAGCGCAAGGTGAGACCCCGATTCTGCTGGCAGAAGAGGGCACTGTTATCGGAATGATTACAGTTTCTGATCCGGTAAAACAGGAATCTGTGACTGCGATTCAACACATGCAAGCTATGGGCAAACAAGTGATGATGATAACCGGAGATCATTTAATCACAGCACAGGCAATTGCTGAACAAGTCGGCATTACCGATCTGAGAGCAGGTGTGCTGCCTCAGGACAAGGCGCAGATTATTAAAGAGATTCAGGAGGCAGGCGCTAATGTTGGAATGGTTGGAGACGGTATCAATGACGCGCCGGCGCTGGCGCAGGCTGATGTGGGTATCGCAATTGGAACCGGAACCGATATTGCTATAGAAAGTGCGGATGTCGTTATCATGCAGGGTTCGTTGCAGAAAGTTCCGAAAATGATGCAATTATCTGCACTGACCACCAACAATATCAAACAAAACCTGTTCATGGCATTTTTCTACAATGTATTAGCCATTCCAATTGCTGCCGGTGTGTTGTACCCCATGATCGGAATGCTGTTGAATCCCATGATTGCAGGCGCTGCAATGGCAATGTCGTCACTGACTGTGGTCTGGAATGCAAATCGCTTGCGTTGGTTGCCGCTACAACAAGAGCAGCAAACACAAAACTAAATGGATTTTTTTCCGGTTTTCCTGCGTGTTGCCGAGCGACAATGTCTGGTGGTTGGCGGTGGACACATTGCCTATCGAAAAGTCCAGCTACTCCTCAAATCGAATGCAGCAATTGTCGTTGTTGCGCCTGAAATCTGTGCATCTTTGCAACAGCTGGCAGATGACAAGCGTATCAAGATTGTTCAGAAAGCCTTTGAAGAAAGCGATGTTAATAACGCGAGTCTGATTATTGCTGCAACCAGTCTGTCACCTGTGAATGCAAAAGTTGCAGAAGCTGCCAGTCAGCTCAATATCCCGGTCAATGTTGTGGACACACCAGACTTGTCAAGTTTCATTTTTCCGGCAATTGTAGAACGACCACCGCTGACCATTGCTGTATCGTCTGGCGGTTCATCCCCTGTGCTGGTGCGTATTTTACGCGAACGTCTGGAAACCTTGATCCCTGCCCGGTTTGGTACACTCGCAGAATTCGCAGCACGGTTCAGATCGCACATCAAACAACGGGTTGGTGATGCAACCCGGCGGCGACATCTCTGGGAACAGATTCTGTATGGCCCAGTCGCAGAACTGGTCTTCACCGGACAACAACTGGAAGCTGAGCGACAATTGCAACAACTTGTTGACAGCGTTGATCAAGGCGCTCAAATATCAGGTTCAGTTGCGCTGGTTGGCGCCGGCCCAGGCGATCCTGAATTACTGACTTTACGCGCCTTGCGCCTGATTCAGCAAGCCGATGTTGTTGTCTATGACAGACTGGTTTCAACTGAGATTATGGAACTGGTTAGACGCGATGCTGAAAAAATCTACGCCGGTAAAGCCCGTAGCCAGCATTCCATGTCACAGGAAACCATTAACCAGTTACTGGTGCGATTGGCAAAACAAGGCAAACAAGTTGTACGTTTGAAAGGTGGTGATCCATTCATTTTTGGACGCGGAGGTGAAGAGATTGAAACACTTGCAGAGGAAGGAGTTTGTTTTCAGGTTGTTCCCGGAATCACAGCGGCATCCGGGTGTGCTGCTTATGCTGGAATTCCACTCACGCATCGCGATTACGCTCAGTCCTGTGTCTTTATCACCGGCCATTTACAGCAAGACAACATCAATCTGGGCTGGGAACATCTGAATGTTGCCAACCAAACCATTGTCGTGTACATGGGTTTGGTCGGCTTGCCCGCAATCTGTCAGCGTATCATAGAGTCTGGAAACAAAGCGGATACACCAGCTGCGCTGATAGAACATGGAACCCATCAGGATCAGCGTGTGATTACCGGGACATTGAAAACACTGCCGGAAAATGTAGCACACGCCCAGGTATCTGCCCCAACATTATTGATTATTGGCGATGTTGTTCGATTGAGAAACAAGCTAGCCTGGTTTCAGCAAATATCACCAATATCCAGCAGCGCGGATGATTGAAGCCAAGTCGCCCTGCCTCTAGCCGATCTGGGTTTCATATGGAAACAACACTTTTTCAATCAATTCACGGCTTAAATTAGTTTTAGAAGTATTTCTCCGGAAATCTAATGCTTTATTTTTGATTGGATTTGTATCAAGTAACCATAAGCCAAATGGATTTTGTACCAGATCAAATTCATGAACTGATCCTGTTTCGAATTGTGCCCAGTAATCGTTATAGCCCATTCTAAGTTCTATCTCAGGTAATGTTGAATCAACAGGAATAAATCGCAGAGAACTGGATGACTCGTCAATACGTTGTAATTGATAGGAGTAACTCTCGGGCTTGCCAGAAGCAATACTACTCATCCGTAAATAGGCTGGATAACATGCCAAGCCAGATGTTATACCAATTAAAGCAGCAAGAACAACAGCGACGTACGCAGGAATTTTTTTGCCCTTTTGCAGGATCAATACTAGAATAAATATTACGATACCGGTTAATACAAAGGCGTTAACCGGAGCAGGGCTGGCATAAGTATATTTGTCTACAACCAGATCAAATATTGCATAGAGTGCAATGATGAAAAATGCAATGGTTAGTTTCCATGTCAACGAGTTTGATTGAAGATCGAATGAGGTGTCGTGCTTAGAATAAAATCGTTGTTTAAAAAAGCTTTCATCTTGATCATCGTTATATTCAATATCTACCGTTACAAACTTTTCACCAAAATGCTGGATAAGATAGTGAATGACAGGGAAATCCAGATCGTTATCCGGATTGTGCTTGAATGAAAATTTGAGCCTGGGTTTTTTTCTGGTTCTATTCGGATCTTTCCATAGAGAATAGCGGACAATTTTTTCCGAATTTGCTGTAGTCAACACCACATACAGTTCATACAGATGACTTTGTTCAACGGTACATGCTGTGATATCAGCAAGCTGCACTTGCCATGCTGGCTTTTTATTTCTGCAAAACAGGGTCTTGGAAGGAATGTACGCTATCGCAGTATTCGTCAGCAACAACCTTTCTGATTGATAAGAGAATAGTTCCTTTGGCAGTGTGCTTATTGAATGAAGAGCTTGTATAACAAAGAAAACAAATGAGTAGTTAACAGCTTCATACAAAATTGATTTAGAAATATCATCAGCACATGTCAGGCCGCATTCCAGACCAGCTTTTTGTAGTAAATAATGTAGCCAGCCGATTGTAATAGCTATATACACGATTGTTAGTAATAGGGCTAACTGAATATCATGCTTAGTTGTTTTATAAAGTATTTTTTCAACAATCATGCTATCGAAAGATAGCATCATTTCTATTATTTTCAACTACACCTTTAAGTAACAAACAATAATAATTTATATATCACTTATATTCTGATGGGCAAAGTTCGGGCTATCTTTTTGTGATTATTCTCGTATCTTGTTATCTACCTTGCAGGATCACAAAACTCATTCACGTACGCTGTTTTACTGGATCGAAATAAATACATTCGATGGAATCTCAATTTTCTGATTCTTTGTTTTGGATATAGGTCAGCCAATGATAGACTTGATTTACTAATAATCAGCGTTATCACATTGAATTACTAACAAAATGAGTCTCTCTGTATCAGAATCAAAATATAGATTGAATCAGTTTCTGAAATGAGCTGGACTATCGAACAGTCTCGCCAACTCTATGCACTCAATGGCTGGAGTGCCGGGTATTTTGACATTCATCATTCCGGTGATGTTATTGTTTATCCTC
>DRLZ01000054.1 GCA_011322755.1 Crenotrichaceae bacterium | reverse complement strand
CATAATGCAAGCACCTGGTCATGCCTATGCACATTTTCATCTGGCACTGGCATATCATGGATGGAAAAACTTCGATGCTGCCTTCAAACATCATTCACAGGCTTGTCAACTATCACCTCAAGATCCTGAGCTACTATATGAACTCGGCAACGCTTATTTCGGCCGTAACCAGCTAGAGCAAGCCAGACAGTATTATCTACGTGTGCTTAAAATCATCCCTGAGCATTTTTTAACACTCTAAAGTCTGGTATGTTGTACCCGCTACGACACCACCAATAACGAAGATTTACACCGACTCAAAATACTGGAAAAACAGAAGCATCTCACTGACGAAGACCGTACATCAGTATTTTTCTCAATAGCCAAAATTTACCAGGACTGTGAATTACACGACAAAGCTTTTTATTACTTTGCACAGGGCAATACACTTCAAGCTAAAAAATACCCATTTTCAACGGCCAAATTCATAGACCATATTTCTTCAACCATTGAATTCCAGACAAAAGAGCTGTTAGCCGAAAAGGCTCTTTTTGGCAATACAAGCAAGACACCGGTAATTATTGTTGGTACACCACGTTCTGGAACCACACTTGTCGAACAAATTCTGTCAAGCCACCACGATGTGTTTGGTGCCGGTGAATTAACCTGGGTAGGAGCTGCGGCAAGCGCTATCAAGGGTTACCTGGAAACGGATACACCTTATCCTGCATGCACAAAAGAGTTGACTAAATCCAACATCATTGAGCTTGCAGGCAAATATCTTCATTATCTGCAAAGTCTCGCAAGCGGAGAAAGCCGAATCACTGACAAAATGCCAAACAATTTTCTAAACCTAGGGCTGATACATATACTTTTTCCCAATGCACGTATTATCCACTGCCGTCGAGATTTCAGAGATGCATGTACATCTATGTTCTGCCAATACTTTCCGGGCGGACATGCAATATCACATGACATGTTCAAACTAGGTATTTATTACAAACAATATCAGCGCTTGATGTCGCACTGGCGCGCTGTATTGCCGGCCGACACTATGATTGAAGTTGATTACGAGACGTTAGTAGCCAACCAGGAGGCAGAAAGCCGCCGCATAGTTGATTTCATCGACATGGAATGGGATGATGCCTGTCTTGATTTTTATAAGAAGAAACGTCTGATTTATACAGCGAGCTCCAAACAAGTTACCAAGCCCATATACACAAGCTCTGTGGGCCGTTGGAAACGCTATAAAGAGCATCTTCAACTACTAGAAGACGGATTTAACCATTCCGCTAAAAATTAAAACCCTCTTCTATAGAAAACACTAACGACTCTATCGTTTAAATGCACTATAAACAATAAATACAGGTAGAATACTATCAATGCAACAGCCACAAAATAATATTAGTAATAGTGTTGAAAGATTATATCAGCAGGCATCATGGCATTTTCAGCACGGAGGAATTAACGAGGCTGAAGCACTGACTCGCAAAGTTCTAATGCAAAATAACGACCACCCTGACGCAAATCATTTGCTAGGTCTTATTGCCATCCATTATGGAAAGCATGCGCAAGCCATACAACTCATTGAACGCGCCATACAACTCAAACCACTACAGGTAATCTACTTCAACGCCCTCAGTTCAGCATTACACAAGGAAGGTCGACTAAAGGATGCTCTAGCTGTCAATGACAAAATACTCAAACAAAAACCACGCCTGACAGACGCCCACAATAATCGCTCTCTTCTACTTAGAAAACTTGGACGATTGGAAGAAGCACTGGCTGCCAGCGACAAAGCCATCAAGCTAAAACCTCAACAGGCACGTGCACACCTCAATCGGGCTTTAGCACTTAAGGAAATGGAGCGAATAGAAGACTCTCTTGCAAGTTTTGAACGTGCAATACGTCTTAACCCTAAATTTACCGAAGCTTATAACCAGTACGCCATAATGCTTAGAAACCTCGGTCGCACCGAAGACTCTTTGGCCGCCTGCGATAAAGCAATCAAACTCAATCCACACTACGTCGAAGCTTACAACAATCGGACAGTGGCTTTAATGGATCAAGGCCGAGAGCCAGAGGCCCTGATAACAAGCTCACAAGCAGCGCAAATCGATCCCCATTCCGCTATCGCACAATATAATCTCGGACTAGTTCTGCTGAACATGGGACGCACGGAAGAAGCACTGCCCCCCTGCCAACAAGCAGTAAACCTTAAACCTCAGTATGCGCCCGCACATTATAATCTCGGGCTGGTACTGAAAGACATGATGCGCTCTGATGAAGCCATCGCTGCGTGCAAACGCGCTATTGAACTCGATCCTCAATCTGCTAAAGCCTGGCTTAATATAAGTGCCATCTATATAGACATGGGGCGCAACCAGGATGCTCTACACGCCTGTGAGCAAGCAGTAAAACTTGATCCTCAATCTGCTAAAGCACACGCCAATCTGGGACGTATTTTAATGGACCTGGGCCATCCTGAAGCATTTTCCAGTCTTCAAACTGCGCTTAAACTGGATCCAGATATAACTGTACCCAGCTACTTGCTAGCCATTCTTGGACATGCTGACGCACCTGAACAATCTCCAAGCGAATACGTTGTTTCATTGTTTGATGATTACGCCAACCGTTTTGATCAGCATCTGGTCAACGACCTTGAGTATCGAGCACCAGAACAGCTGTTTCATTCCATCACTGCCCTGCTCGATGATCCCTCACAAAAATTTGATATTCTAGATCTGGGCTGTGGTACTGGATTATGTGGCGTGGAATTTGCAGCCCATGCAAAACGCATGGTGGGTGTTGACCTTGCACCACGCATGCTGGCCAAGGCTAAAGAGCGTGGTCTGTACACCGATTTAATAGAGGGCGATGTATGTATTGCTTTACAACAATCAACACAGGCTTTTGACCTTATCCTGTCTGCCGATGTTTTTATATACATAGGTAAGCTTGAGCAAGTGTTTTCTCTGGCTAGCAAACAACTAAATCCTGGCGGACTATTTGCATTTTCAATTGAAGACAATGAAACAGACGAAGACTATCGTCTTACTGCCTCCGGTCGCTATGCCCAATCGTATGACTACATCCAACGACTCGCGGCAAGCAACGGATTTAAAGAGCTAAGCCGAGTACCGGTAACACTACGAATGGAAAAAAATGTTCCGGCAGCAGGAAGTATTTTTGTTTTACGTTTAACAGATGCTAACTAAAGCCAGATAAACTGCTATTTTAATGAAAATCATTACGAGAAAAAAGTTATGACTGAGACAAACAAGATCAATAAAGAAGATATTCTTAACGACCACGCTCAACTTATACACCGTGTCGTAACACACTGTGCAGAACCAGGTACGGTAGCAGACCTGGAACAATTCCTGGAACTAGCAGAAATGAATGACTGGGTGAAACTGGTAAAAACTATTAGAAATATTATGTCTGGCAACCGTGATAACTCCCTTCTTGATAACCTTGATGAAGAAGAATATATAGTTATTAAATCAATTCTTAATGGCATTGAAAATCCGGAGACACTACCTCCTATAGCTATTGACCTTAACTCAGATATGGCCGCGCCAGGAATCGCCAGCCTGATTCACGCATCCTCACAAGGTAATGTCGAATCTAAAAACATCATTGAAGGACTAACTTCACAAATGTCAAACGCCGGTAGTGAATACACAACTATAGCCTTAAGCATAGAAAAAATGATGAGGGGGGAGCGTAATTTCGATAAATTAACAGAAGATATGTCTGAAGCGGGACATAAGCTTATAACAGGAATTATTGCTGAACTATCAATGTTAGAAGCTGGGTAATCAGCTTGCCATAATTATACTAAGTATTATTTTTGATGTATTAATTATCATGCGACCAATAAATACTTAACTATGTTTGAATAGAATAACGTAATATTTATGCAAGCAGTCAAGACCACACTTAAAGCAGCAGAAAACCTGATTGCTTCTGGCAAGCTCGACGAGGCAGAATTGCTATGCGAAAGGATCCTGAATAAAAACCCACACCAATCTGATGCACTTCACCTATCAGGACTTATTGCTTTAAACAAGAAGCAATATGAGCGCGCTATACAAAAACATACACAAACAACAACCATAAATCCCGACAACCCAATCTATCACTACAATCTTGGGCAAGCTTATCTTCGAGCGAACCTTTCTGATTCAGCAGTAAAACACTTACGTAAGGCGGCAACCCTGAAACCCAATATGGCTTCTGCTCATCGTGATTTATGCCACATACTGGTAATTACAGGAGATATCAAAACAGCTATCTCATCCGGTAAAAAGGCCGTATCACTGGCACCCGAGGACGCCGTCACACACTACAATCTAGCTATTGCATACAATACTTTTGGTGATTTTAATTCATCATTTAAAAGCTTCCACAAAGCATCACAATTACAACCTGACAACCCACGTTTCCAGTTTGATTTGGGTAAAGCATACATAAGTTACGGCGACACTGTTGCAGCTAGGAAATGTTTTAAAAATGTTATTAAGTTACAACCCAATCAACTAGTGGCTTACGCCAACATGGTACGCATCACAAAATATGATTCTCCCGAGCATGAAGATGTAATACAGCTTAAAAAATTCCTTAATCAGCCTCAGTTATCTGACCAAAACCGTGTAGACGTCTTGTTCTCACTAGGAAAAATTTATCAGGACTGTAGCTTATACGACGAAGCATTTTCTTATTTTAAGGAGGGTAATAAATTACAAGATAATAAATACAGATTTAATCCCGCCGAACCTGCATTAGCAGCATCGCTACTCATCGACAATTGCACAAGCGAGTTGTTTAGTCGAAAACATAAAATCAGCAGCTCTACCGAAAAACCCATATTTATTGTTGGCGCACCTCGATCAGGAACTACATTAGTAGAGCAAATACTATCAAGCCACCATAATGTATTCGGTGCAGGCGAGTTGCACTGGTTTCCGGAGACATCTAGTAAACTACAACAGTACCTGAAAACCACATTACCATACCCCAACTGCCTAAACAAATTAACAAAAAGTTCTACCAAAAAATTGGCTTTACAATACAGTAAATACACACAAACATTAGCCAATGGCGAACGCAGGATTACTGATAAGATGCCAGGAAACTTTCTACATTTGGGTTTTATTCACATTCTCTTCCCCAATGCTAAAATCATCCATTGCCGGCGAGACCCGAGAGACACCTGCATTTCCATGTTTTGTCACCAATTTCCTTCCGGTGTTCCTTACAGTTATGATCTCTATAAACTCGGCGCTTTCTATAGTCAATATGAACGTATCATGGAACACTGGCATAAAGTTCTTCCGGAGGATACGATGATTGAAGTCGAATATGAAAACCTGATAAATAACCAGGAAACAGAAAGCCACCGGTTACTTGATTTCCTTGGATTGAAGTGGCACGACAACTGCCTTTCATTCTACAAACAAAAACGTGCCATACATACAGCTAGTGATACACAAGTAACAAAACCACTGTACTCATCTTCCATTGGTCGTTGGAAGAATTACCAAACATTCCTGCAGCCACTAGAGGACGGATTTAATTACAAGAAAGATTGAGGATGATCTTACAAATTAACGATGCTAGAAATAAAAACGGAGAAGAAAACATTTCTACAAAAATACAAACGTAGTTAAATACTGTAACTATCACCCCATCATCTGGTCGTGAATTCACACATATAGCAATAGTAACTAAGCAGTCCTCGATAGATAATTTAAAAAAACAATATCTGTCGATTTTAATTACACATTTCTTTTTCTCTAAGTATGTCATTGGTAATGTGCCACATTATCAATGACATATAAAAGCGGTATAAAACTTGCTTTGCTTCTCAAGTTAGGCAACTTCAATAACAAGGAAAGGGCTTTATGAAAAAAACCATACTGTCGACAAGCATCGCTTTGACACTGGGTATCGTCACACCACATGCGAACGCAGCATTTACCCCCCTGGCATCAGACAACTACACCATGCGTATTACCGGCGGTTGTTTTTCCTTTGGCAATTGTGTGACCTTAGGTGCTGGTACTTTCTCTGATAACACAGCTGGACAAACCTCAATTACTGTTACAGTTGGCATGCCCACTGTACGTCCTGTCGGCTCTACCATAGGCAGCGGTATTGCTGGTGATGGCATTATGGGTGTAATCGATTTCTCACTTGATAATGCTGGTAACATGATTGTTACTTCGTTTGCTCAAGACTCTTACGTGAACACCGACTTCCCTTACAAAAAATTTGCAATTGATGCGCTTGATGTCAGTGGCATGAGTGGTTCGATTGACAGCACGGGTAACATAATATTCAATCCTTCTGGACGTGAAGGCGCTTATGGCTTCTCTACCGCTTTTAATCTACAGGAATGGAACCGTGATAAGACATCACAATTGTACGACTCTTTTACTACTGGCACTTCAACCAACAGCGCCGGGGGTACCAGCCCAGCTTTTACATTAAATGGTTCTGCACTGTTAAATGATGGTTCAGGTGGATGGACAGGTACTATTGTTTCTGCCGGAAACTTAAATGGTGATAATTGGACGGGATATAATAACGTTCAGTACTCAGAAGTATTTAATATTACTATAACTTCTGCTGTACCTGTTCCCGCCGCACCCTGGCTATTTGGGACAGGTCTGGCAGTATTAACAAGTGTTGCTCGCCGCAAGCATTGGCATAATTAATTTACATTTTTCAAACAAGGTAGCTGGAACTGAGGCAGATCATTAATAATTAACTCACGAAAAAGGAAGAAAAGGGAAAAAACTATGAAAAAAACACTACTTGCAACAAGCATCGCACTAACCTTAGGCATTATTACACCATCAGCAAATGCAGCATTTACCCCACTGGCAGCGGGTGACTACACTATGAATATCACCGGTGGTTGTTTTTGGTATTCAGATTGCCGAGCAGAGAACACCGCCGCTTTCGTTGATAACACAGCTAATCAGGCCTCAGTAACTGTAGGCGCATCTCCCTATGGACCCATTCCAACAACACGCCCTATCGGCTCAGCCATCGGTAGTGGTATCTCCGGTGATGGCTTGATGGGGGTGATTGATTTTGCCATTGATACTTCGGGTAATATGACCATCAACTCTTACAATCAGGATTCATACCTAAACACTGTCGGAGGCACATTTTATTTTGATGCATTTGGCTCTACTGGTACTAGCGCTATGACGGGCAACATTGGCTTAGATGGTGCGATGACCTTCAAGCCCATCGGTCGCGAAGCCATGTATGCAGCTTTTGCCACTGGCATCGGTGTTCAGGCGTTCAATCGTGATTCACTCTCCGGCTTCTATGACACATTTACCAGCGGTACCTCTACTAATCGTGATAAAGGTCCCCTTGACCCTAGTTTCACCGTGACCGGCACTGCGCTATCAGATAACGACTTAGGCGGCTGGGTCGGTACGCTTGTTTCAGCGGGCAACATGAATGGCAGTGATTTTCCAGGATTTAACGAAGTGCTATATTCTGAAGTATGGGATATAACTATTACTGCTTCTGCCGTTCCAGTACCTGCCGCTGCATGGTTATTTAGCTCAGGCCTGCTTGGTTTAATCAGTGTCAGCCAACGTCGTCAAAAAAGTTGAAATAAATCTAGTCCAATTAATAGTTAATTATTCAAAACCAAAAGGAGATACTATGAACAAAACACTACTAGTAACAAGCATTGCACTAACCTTAGGCATTACTACACCATCAGCAAACGCAGCTTTTACAACACTCTCCGCCGGTGACTACACAATGTCGATCACTGGCGGTTGTTTTAGTTTTGGCGACTGCACTCGGCCAGGCACAGGAAGTGGCTTTACTGATAACACCGCTAGCCAGGCTGTATTTACTGTTACTGCAAATACAGCAACAACCCGTACTATTGGCTCAACAATAGGTAGTGGTTCCGTCGGCGGCACCAATGGCACTATCAATTTCTCAATTGACACTAGTGGCAATATGAGCATTTCCTCATTCGCACAAGACTCGTATATAAACAATTGTTGTGGAAATTTATATATTGATGCTGCTGGCGGCACAGACAGCATGACCGGAAGTATCGATAGCTCCGGTAATGTGACATTTACACCTGCCGGTCGAGAAGGTTTGTTTAGCGCCTTCTCTACTACATGGGGTGTTCAGGAGTGGAATCGTGACAACGCATCGGATGGCCAGGGAAGCGGCACGTTTACACCTTTTACCTCAGGTACCGCTACTAATCGTTCCGAAAAAACAATACCTGCATTTTCCTTAACCGGTTCTGCACTAATAGATGATGACTCAGGTGGTTGGACAGGAACAATTGTTTCTGCTGGCAATGTCGGCTCCAGCTGGACTTTTAATGGCACCGGCCTTGACAACATTCAATATAGCGAAGTATGGGATATAAGCATCACTGCTGCCCCTGCCGTTCCAGTACCTGCAGCAGTGTGGTTATTTGGTTCGGGTCTACTAGGCTTAATCGGGGTAGCTCGGCGACGTAAACATATTTGATTTTATATCGATTATGCATACGGCTTCAATCGTATTTTTATTAGGGACTGTCCTAGATAAGTAAAATTATTTAGGATGGTTTAATACGAAAGAGTCGATTGAGTTGGTACAAACAAATTTTTTTAATTGAGCTATTTGTAGCAAGCACAACAGCCGCTTTGGTTGGTATAAACAAAACTAGTGCGAGCTATTATTTTCAATGTTTACGCCAGCTAATTTATGATCACAGTGAACAGCTGGAATTACTGGAAGGTGAAGTTGAAGCAGATGAAAGCTATTTTGGTGGTAGACGAAAAGGAAAACGTGGTCGAGGTGCAGCAGGCAAGTATCTGTATTTGGCCTTTTAAAGGCGCAATGGTAAGGTTTTTACAGTTATTATACCTAATACTGAGACGCTGTTACCGATTATTCGTCAACAGGTAAGCCTGATAGTATTGTTTACGCCGATATTGCTAACAAGGAAAATACATTAACGGAATAGAGAGTTTTTGGAACCAGGCGAAGCGACATATGCGTAAGTTTAACGGTGTTCCTAAAGAGCATTTTCACTTGTTTTTGAAAGAGTGTGAGTGGCGAGTTCTTCTGAACAGAAAAAACGCACAATGTTAAGTGCACAGTGAACATCATAAGAAAGTGAAATTTAAAACATATACTCTGGGAAGCATTATTAACAAATCAGCGACATTCCCAATATTTAAACCCCCGCTCAAGCTCTTCAAGATGTTTTTCATAATGTTTCCAACGCCCGATAGAACTTGAATAAATCGGTTTTTTCACCTGCAGGTCACTGGCTGTATCTACTCGCCTATTTTTTGTATGAAAACTCAAACACGACTCATCCCAATCCAAGCCAATAAAATCTATCAAACGTCGACTTTCTTTTTCCTGATCTGCCACCATGTTTTCGTAATCAACATCTATTATTGAACCAGCAGGCAAAACAGAATGCCAGTGATTCATAATGCGTTCATACTGTTTATAGTAAGCGCCAAGTTTCAGTAAATTATAACTATATGAAACCCCATCTGGAAAATATTCAGTATACATAGAAATACAGGAGTCTCTTGGGTTACGTCGACAGTGAATAATACGAGCATTAGGAAACAAGACATGAATTAACCCAAGATGCAGAAAATTATTCGGCATCTTATCAGTAACCCTACTCTCATCATCAGCAATAGTACAAAGATATTGCTGATATTGTTCTGCTAAGCAAGTAATATTATTTTGAGTCAGCACCTCGATACACTGCGGATAAGGCACAGCTAAATTCAGGGAGTCCTGAATCGAGTTAACCGTATCCCTCACCCACATTAATTCACCCGCACCAAACACATCATGGTGACTGGATAATATCTGCTCCACCAATGAAGTACCGGAACGAGGAACACCCACAATGAAAACAGGTATTCTACTGGTATTACCAGACGCGCATTTTTCAGAAAGGATGTCTCTGTCGGTACAGCGGATGATAGCTGACACATATTCTAAAAATTCTTCAGGCTCAAACCGATTACAACTTTCCTGTATTTTATTAGCTTGTTGATAATAGGAGAAAGCATCATCATATTGCTTGCAGTCCTGATAAATTTTGCCTAATGCAAAAAAAACTGAAGCTCGATCATTGTCGTTTAGCCATGACGCAGAAAGAATGAGCTTGAGATTATGAACATCCTCATGATCTGGTGATGAAAATTTATTGATACGAACCAACTGGCGATACGCTTCTACATCTTCAGGGTAGAGTTTTATAACTTTTCGGTAACATATTGAAGCAGCTTCTGTATTGCCAAAGCCAAGATAAGAAGTTGCAAGGCTTAACTGAATACCGGGATGATTCGGAAACAACTCTGCGGCTTTTCGATAATGTTTAAATGCTGATTTATAACTTTTCCACGTATCATAAGCTTGCGCCAGGTTATAATGCGCAATGGGGCTTTCCGGCAACAACGACACGGCTTTCTCACCTGCAGAAATTGCGGCTTCAATATCACCAGCTCGAATTAAAGCTATACATAAATCAGCATAGACGCAGGCAAGATCCGGTTGAATTTTAATGCTTTTCTGAAAACTCAGCACCGCTGAAGTTGATTCGCCAGCATTAAGATAAGCCAGGCCTAAATTATAATAATCCGTGCCATTTACAGTGTTCTGTAGAATAACCTGAGAAAACATCTGTACAGCACGTTCAAAATTACCGCTGGTCATTGCAATAATCCCTGACAACTTAAGCACTTCAGAATTATCAGGTTCTTTGTTCAATGCTTGCTGGCATAATATTTCAGCCTTATCATATTCATTTCTTTTGAGAAAATCACGCGCAGATTGCAAGATATAGGTAATCATATTATGCGTTATTCATTATAGGGTTTGCAAAAAAGAAGGTATGGATACAGTATCAAAAATTAAAGGTTAATCAGATTTTTCTTTAAATTGATATGCTTCCCACATAGCACGATAGGCCGATTCCATCGATTGAGCAAGACTTTTACCATCTCGCAATGGAGACTCAGCCATCATTTCACGCTGATCGGCACGTAACCTGGCACGTAACTCAGGGTCATGCGCTAAAGATACTGCTTTATTTATATAGCTTTCTTTACTATCAGCAATCAACTCATCCAGGCCAACTGCATGAATCACGGTTGCGCTGGCCCGAGACACATATCGTTTACCGGCTAATGTTACTACTGGCACCCCCATCCACAATGCCTCAGCCGTTGTCGTTGTACCTGTACGGGGAAACGGGTCGAGTATAATATCCACCTGTGCGTAATTCGCCAACCATTCCTTATGTGATAAAGTGCTATGCATCCTGAGCTGATCGCCTGTAATATCATAATCTTCAAAACGAGCGGCCATCATCTGGCGATTTTCAGGCTCTGACAATGATTTGGTTGTCATAAGCAGCTGACTGCCAGGCAAGACATGCAATATCTGACTCCATGTTTCAATGACTTCAGGTGTTAATTTAGAAATATCACTCACCGAGCAAAACGTCACCTGATCTGTAGTACTAGGACAGGGAGAAACTGGCGGTGCTTTATCAGAAGGCAGGTAACATAATGAGCAGCGTGGTAAACGATAAATACACTCAACAGCGGGCTCATCAGTATCTACAGGATGTGCCATTTCATCACTTATCCAGTAATCCATAACATCTAATCCGGTCGATGCAAAATAACCCAGATAAGCTGTCTGAACTGGTGCAGGCCGATAGGAAAAAGTCTTCAAAGAGTTGCCGCCCGTATGTCCCGCCATATCGACAAGTATATCAATACCGTCATTATGAATGAGCTGGGCAAGCTCAAAATCATTTTCCCTACTAACAAAGTGCCAATGTTCACTCAATTTTTGTAGGCGCTCTGTTGTTGCATCAGAAGCAGTTTCATCATGTGTTGCATAACAAAAAATTTCGAACCGTCTTTTATCATGGGCCTGAAGAACAGGTTCAAAAAAACTACTAACGGCATGTACACGAAAGTCCGGTGATACATAGCCTATTTTGAGGCGCCTTCCCGGTGTTGTATCATCTACTCTCAAAGGCAAGCGATGCTGACGCCCTTCTCTTCCATGAACATCATCCCAATGGCGCAACTCTTTGAGCATTTCATCAGGAGATATCTTTAAACGTGCTGAAAGTAAAAATAAAAGATTACTATGAGCAATAGTATTCGTGGGCATTAATTCAATAGCACGACGATTGCATTTTTCAGCATCATCAAGACGGCACATATCCTTAAAAACAGCACCGAGCTCACTATAAGCTTCAGCATAATCAGGCTTGATTTTAATAGCATGTTCAAAAGCTGCAGCGGCATCAACAAGATGCCCCAAACCAGATAATGCTTTGCCAAGATTATAATGACCACCAGAGTCTGATGGTGCCAGCATGGTTACACGCTTGCATACCTTAAGAGACTCTTCACCGCGACCCAGTGCCCACAACAGAAATGCACGGGATTTATGTATCGAAACGTTTTGTGGCTGAAATTTGATGGCGCGATCATAAGCACTTAATGCATCATCAAAACGTCCCATTTCTTCAAGCACTTCACCAAGACGATACAAAGCATCTACAAAACGGGGCTTAATCTTGATTGCCTGTTTATAAGCTGCTACAGCCTGCTCAAACTGACCGCCATTATATAAGCTCAGACCAAGATTAATATAATACGCAGGATTATGCGGGTTAAATTGTATCGCCTGCGTTATCAAGGAAGCAGACACATCAAAATGACCGCATTTACCAGCAATTAATCCTAGTAGAAAACTAGCATCTGCATGTCTTGGATTATGTGATAAAACTCTTCTAATAAGAGCTTCTGCTTCTGCAAGACGCCCTTGCTGGAAATGTAAATTCGCTTCACGAAACAAACTATCTGGATCATTAACTTGCACGATTTAT
>DRLZ01000053.1 GCA_011322755.1 Crenotrichaceae bacterium | reverse complement strand
TCAGAACTCAATGCCAATATTTCATCTAAAACTCATAAAATAGAGCAAATACAACAACGTAACGTACAAATCAATACCGAGACAGAACAACTGCAGGTACAAATTGAAATTGATGAAGCCAGTGTAAAAAAAGCCCGAGCCCGATTAGAAGAAGCCATAGAAATTGCGGCTGAACTACAACAACAAAAGCAGCAGCAGGAACGCAGTCAGCACGATCTGGTCATCAGCAAGGAGCAGGCAAAAAAATCATTGGCAGAAACATCCAGCTTTTATTACCAGCAAAAGTTGTTGTTACAAAGCCTGGAGAGTCGGCTCAATTCATCCGCACATGGTATTGAGCGATTGCAACAACACAGCCAACGCTTACAACAGAGAAAAAGCAACCTGGTTAAACAAATATCGCAAGATGCCAATCCGTTAGAAGGCAAGCAGAAAGAACTGGAAGAATTGCTACAACAGCGCCTGGCAACAGAAAAATTACGCGATGAGTTGCGCATCAAAACACAGGCCTGCCAGGCGGAGCTGGAACTATTGGAAAGGCAACGCAGCGATCACAACGCCAGCATAGAACATGCCAGAACGAAATTGGAAAATGCCCGACTGGAACAGCAAAGCAACCAGTTGAGAATGACATCGTATGCCGAACAGATCAGTGACAAGGGCTTTGTGGTAGCAGACATACTGGCAGAAGTGCAACAGGGCCAAAATACCGAATACAAGAAGAATGAACTGGAGCGTTTGCAACGCAGTATCATTCGACTGGAACCAGTCAATCTGGCGGCCATTTCCGAATATGAAGAAGAGAAACAAAGAAAAGACTATCTGGATCAACAAAATGATGATCTGGTAGAGGCTTTGGAAACATTGGAAAAAGCCATCCGTAAGATTGACAAAGAAACACGCACCCTGTTTAAAGACACCTTCGAGGCAATAAACACCAACATCAAAGTTTTGTTTCCCAAATTATTTGGCGGCGGTCACTGTTATCTGGAATTAACCAGCGAGGACTTACTAACCACAGGTGTATCTATCATGGCCAGACCACCAGGTAAGCGCATATCAAACATCCAGTTACTATCGGGTGGAGAAAAAGCTTTAACGGCTGTATCCATGGTGTTCTCCATCTTTAACCTGAACCCAGCACCCTTTTGTATGCTGGATGAGGTTGATGCACCACTGGATGATGCCAATGTCGGCCGCTTTTCACAAATGGTTAAGGAAATGTCAGACAAAGTACAGTTCCTGTTTGTGTCACACAACAAAGTCACCATGGAAATTGCCAATCAGCTCAACGGCGTCACCATGCGTGAACCTGGTGTTTCCAGACTGGTCAGTGTAGATCTAGCCGAAGCCGAGAAATTGATCGCAGATTAAACACTCATCCATGAGTGTTAGTGGCAAATAATCTGTATTATTAATCAAGGTAAGGTATGTACGGCTATTGCCAAAGTATAAAAACGTAGGTCGGTTCTTTTGATGTTGCCTTGGTAATCAGAGACCTCAATCTTTAAGTGCCTATTGAATGAGTTTTTGGGGATGGGTTGATTGAGTTGGATTTTATAAATCCCATCTCCTATATTCGTGACCAAACTACTGAGCTCTGTATCTACTGGATTACCGTTAACTTGGAAATTGGCTTTAACCGACAAGGTAGAAAAATCTATACCAGAGTTTAAATCAGCTAAACCAAATACAAATTCATTTATCTGTCTTGAATTAAAATTCTGTCTGGGTTTGCTGATGGTAACAGTTGGTTTAACATCATCAATAAACCAGCCCAGCCCTGTTCCTGTGGTTACAGAAATATCCAGTGGCGCACCCAGATCTATCCAGCGGGCAAATGTCATTTTTTCTTCCATAGTTAAAGAAGTCATACCGCCAGCAGGATGATCTGTACTTGCTACAAAGTCTAAATCGGCATCATTTGGATTACTACCAGATGGTACCAGGGTGCTTGCATCTCCTGGAGTTGTTTCCGTGGGATGATCAATGTTTTGCCAGCCATCCAAACGATCACCAAATATTTTCCAGATTAATAGGCTTCTTCTGCTTTGGAATTTGCGGATATAACGGCTGGCATTGCTTTGTCTCCATATCCCATTTGTAATAACAGGTGGATAACCATAAGTTGCACTGCTGTCATCAGCTAAGCGTTTATAATCTCCTGGTTTATTATCAGAAATGATTGATGTATCATCCAGCACCAGTGAACCAGCATTCATACTACTATTATGACAGCTAATACACTTTTGTTGCAGGATGGGGCGTATGTCCTGATAGAATTCAACATCAACTACAGATTGTTGAACATCATTTAAACCGTTATTCCCTTGAGAATCCAGTGTGATTAAAGGCGTTGATTTCGACAAATCCATTACATTATAATTAACACTGGCAGCAGCAGTTGTAGCAAAGTCCAACGGCATTTGTGAATGCGCATGACAGCCGCCACAATCGGCACGCATTTCGCCAGGCCTAACCTGATGCCAAGTTTGTGATACATTAAGAACCATACCATTGCGATCTATGGTTTGAAAAGTAAAAGGTGTGTCAGCGGGTATTTTTTCCAAAAAACTGGTATCAGGATTGCCTTCAAGGTCATAAATAACATCGCCATTGGCATCAAATTTTCTTAAAGGT
>DRLZ01000052.1 GCA_011322755.1 Crenotrichaceae bacterium | reverse complement strand
CAAGAAAACAACTCTATTCAAGCATTAAAGTATTTTAAAAAAGCCATTGCGATTGATCCTGACAATAGCCGGACACAATACACTATCGGACTCATATACCTCAGCAGAAACAATCTGGGAAAAGCTGTCGGGCATTTGGAAAAAACGGTCGAATTTCAACCGAACAATATCAAAGCGCACTATGCACTTGCAGATGTTTATACTCAACTTCAGCAGTATGAAAAAGCCAGCAGATCCTATCGTAAAGTTATGGAATTAAACCTAAATGAACTCTTTGATAATGACAAAATAGAGCAGCAACTCAAAATGATTGGTGTAAAATCATGGATTGCATCGAATGACTACGACAAGGCAGCAAGATCACTACTCGATATTATTGCAACTTATCCCGACAATGCTGAAGCACACTATTATCTGGCAGCTATTTACGGACAATATAACTATCTGGATGAGGCGTTAAAAGAGTATCAAAAAGTATTGGATATTAATCCAGACCATGGCAAAGTAAAATTAAATATGGCCGCGATATACCACCAGCAATGGGATGAATTCAGTGCAGCACGTATTTATGGCCAACTTGCAAATAACTTAAGCAACAGCGCCATAGCAAAAAGTGCATCACGAAAGCTCCGCTCCCTAAATAAACAAATCAATGGTTTTTCCTACAATCTAAATCAAGCACTACTCGTTGATGACAATCCATTTCTTAGCAGTGAGCGACCTTTCTTTGACTTTAGAGCTAAACCTATTATTGATATTCGTTCCGATCTTTCATTCAGTCTAACGTATAATTACAAAATATATAAAAACCTGAAATTAGCACTCATTTTTAACCCATCTCTCACTTCATATATTGATACAGGAACTGATTTTTTCAATAGCACAAATAAAACCATATTTACATGGGGAAATCACCGAAACAACCTGAGTATCAGCTATGCCAATACAGATCAGTCCAACATGCTGGATGAAACAAAAACCAGTCAGACACAAAATATCACTGTAACCGCCCGCATCAGACTGGAAACCTTACCGCCGCTTACTGCATCAAATGCACTTAAAAAGACCACAACCACACAACTACTATCACTTTCACTGTCACACAATAACTACGAATCATTCTCAAGCCGCGCACTCAGTGCGGATCGTTATACAGCCACCGCCTCTTACAGCACCCGGCTTTTTAGTTCCTGGCTATTCTCACCGAACTATACTTTAACGATCAACCAAAATAAAAACCCGGAAGGTGATGATAATGCATATCAAAAACACACCCTGAATACTTCATTAAGCAAAGCATTCACTTCACGCTGGAGTGGTCGCATCAACTATACGTTATCCTTTTCTCTTTACAGCAATCCTGACAGTTTTTCAAAACGGAAATACAGACGAAAAAGCATCTACAATGCACTGGCAACAACACTCAACTACCGAATCAATAATCACATGAAACTTAGTGCAACTTATACTTTGGGCAGAAACGATGCAAATCTACCCACAGGCTATATTTTGGATATAGGCAATGGGCCTATCGGCTTTCAAAGCAGCTCACTGGGCAGCTACCGTCATCAATCACTCAAACTGAACTTCAATTTGAGCTTTTAAAGCTGGATTGTTTTGCATCAATTCCTAATGAGCGTAATTTACGATAGAGATGAGTACGCTCGACACCCGCTGCTTTTGCTACTTTACCAACACTACCATCGGCCACACGTAACTGGTGCTCCAGATAAGCTCTTTCATATAACTCACGCGCTTCACGCAAAGGCAAATCAAAGCCTGTCAATACTTCACGAACAGCTGGACAAGGCTGACCTCCTAACGCCATCATTACTTCTTCTTGTCCTATTTCAGGACTCGTACCTAAAATCAACAAACGCTGCACAAGATTTTTAAGTTCACGAACATTACCCGGCCAATGGTAACTACGTAAACTATTTTGCCCTGCAACCGAAAAGCGCCTATAAGGCAAGCCCTCCTTTTTCACAAAAAAATCTGCGTAATACTCAAGTAGTTCGGGCACATCTTCACAACGCTCCCGTAATGACGGCACACTTAAAGGAACAACATTCAATCGATAATACAGATCTTCACGAAACCGCCCTTCCTGCACATCTCGCTCCAAGTTTCGATGCGTCGTGGCAATAATGCGTATATTCAGCTCCACAGGAGCTTCACCACCCACACGCTGAAACGCTCCTGTTTCAAGTGTTGTTAATAATTTGGCTTGAATCGCAGGATCCATCTCTCCGATCTCATCCAGAAGAAGCGTTCCCCCATTAGCCTGCTCCAGCAAACCAAAACGGGTTTGCCCATCCCGGTCATAACCAAACAATGTCTCTGCTGCTCCTCTTCGATCCAGACCAGCAACCCCTGCTTCAACAAAAGCAGAATCACGCCTGGAGCTACAATGGTGAATATAGCGAGCAAATAATTTTCGTCCTACCCCTGGCTCACCACGCACCAGAACCCATGCATCATGCTCTGCAATACGTTCAGCTTGAGCACGAACGGTTTGCATTAACTCACTCTTTCCCAGAGGCTCCACAAGCTCGCTGACATGCTGACGCAACCCTTCATTTTCTCGATGTAACCGGGCCAACTCAAGCCCACGCTTAACTGTGACCAACAATTTAGCCAAAGAAAGTGGTTTCTCAAGAAAGTCATAAGCGCCTAAACGTGTTGCTTCAACTGCGGTCTCAACTGAACCGTGACCTGACATCATAACGACGGGTACACCTGTATCTTCCGCATCACCCCACTCTTTCAACAGTGAAATACCATCCGTTCCCGGCATCCAGATATCGAGCAAGATTAAATCAGGGCGACGAGAGCGTCGCTGCTTGCGTGCAGCTTCAGCATCTTTCGCAACACTCACTTCATACCCTTCATCTTCTAAAATTTCTTTAACAAGATCGCGAATATCAGGCTCATCATCGACAACCAATATATGAAGTGCGCTCATATAATTTACCCTCTTTTAGGTACTTTTTTATTTTCCACAGGCAGATGAATAACAAATGACGCTCCACCTTCCGGCCGGTTTTTCGCATAAATCACGCCACCGTGCTCTTCTATAATCTTTTTAACAATAGCTAGCCCCAAACCACTACCACGTCCCTTGGTTGTCACACCAGGCTCGAAAACTTGCTCAATAATTTCGTCAGAAATACCCGCCCCATCATCTACCACACAAATTTCCACCGCTCCCCGATCCAGCTCATTCCGAAGACGTGTAGTGACAACAACAATACCTTCATCGCTTCCACCCATCGACTGCATGGCATTTTTCATCAAATTATGCAGCACCTGCCGCAATCGCCCTGCATCTGCGTTGATAAATGGCAAGCCCGGAGCCAACTCTGCTTTAACCTCAATTTTATAGCCTGAATATAGCTCCAGAACACTATTCACCAGATTATTAATATCGATTGGTTGAATCATAAGTTTTGGTGGCTTGGCATATTCAGAAAAAACGGTCACCATCTCCTGCATCGACTCCACTTGCTCAACAATCGTTCGTGTAGAACGATCCAGCACCTCCGCATCACCAGCATCCATTGTTGCGAGGTATTTGTGGCGTAATCGTTCAGCTGAAAGGCGAATCGGTGTGAGTGGATTTTTAATCTCATGAGCCAGACGACGCGCCACCTCCCCCCAAGCAGCATCACGCTGAGATTGAATCTGACTTGTCATATCATCAAACACCACTACAAAACCACTATCTACAACATCCTCTCCTATTGCAGGCAATGCGCTGCCACGGCACATTAACGCTTGCCTCCCTGCCGGACCAAAAATTGTGACCTCTTCACGCCATGCTTCATCAACTTTGTGCAAATGAGGTAAAATAGATTCGACCAACTGAGTCAAGTGAGGAAAATCCTTCCCTAACATCGTTAATGATTCCCCCAGACGCTCCACCAGGTCAACCCCCAAAATCTGATTTGCCGCACTATTTGCCATACGCAGTGTATGCTCTGTATCAAAAGTCAACACACCGGATGATAAACGACCCAATACAGTCTCCAAATAGATGCGCTGCCTCTCTGCATGAATCTGGCTACGCTGAACCTCATCTTGAGTCAGTGCAATTTTTTGTGTCATATCATTAAATGATTTCACCAAAAAACCCAGTTCATCATTAGATGCTAACGGTAGATGCTTGCTGTAATTACCAGAAGCAACAGCACGTGTACCAATGGCCAATACACGAATCGGAGCCACCAGGCGCTGAGCCAGAAGAAAAGCCGCCAATACCGCCGTTAACAAACTCAACAGCAAGACTAAAGATAAAGTGAACGTAAAGATGATTTTAAGTGGTTTACGTAAATAACTCCGTTTTCGATATTCATCATAGGCAAGCTGAACATCAGACACCAACTCACTGGTCTGTGCTTCAACCTCATAAAGTGCTTGTAAAATACGAATATCTGCAATTGATTCCGGATTAGCCATCGCCATCACAACGCGAATAAACAACCCTTTTTGCTCAATTGAATCAATTCCAATATAGGGTTCACCTGTTCGCACCTGAGCCAATACGATGTCACTCGGCAAATCAGGAAAAATAGTCTCTATTGCCTGGCTTGTTGAAGCAATAATTCTTCCATTTGAACCCAGAACTGTCAGCTCAAAGGCATCATTATTATGACGAATACTATTGATCTTTAAAGGTAATCGGCGATCTGAAATCCCTGAAAGTACTTTTACAATTCGCTCAGAACGCCGACTTGCATCTCGCTTGCGATCATTCAGCGTTGCTCGTGTGAGTTCAAGCGCATCAGCCAATGCTGTTTCAGTATGCACATCAAACCAGCTATCAATCCCGCGATTCAAAAAATTCAAGGAAAAATAGAATACGATCATTACGGGAAGCATAGCCAGGGAGACAAAAATAACAACAAGGCGCGCTGTTAAACGTGACCCTGGCGCCTGAAGTCGATACTGCCTCACTAAACGAAAGAGGTTAATAGCAATCAATGCAAGCAGTACAAGCAATGCAAATACATTAAACACCAACAACCATGAATAAAGCAGACTAAACTGCTCAGAATTTTGAATAGCCTCGCTCATTAAAACGAGTGATGCCAACAGCACCACACTGAGCAAAATAATTGGACGAATGCCCTGCGTATAGCGCTTTAAGGTTCTAGAGGCCATACATACCAGTCGCTGGACATATACCAGCCCGGCGCAAAATATGCCAACAGCCGAATCGGCACGGGTAATGATTCAATATCAAACAGTGCTTTTAAACGTACTACATATTGCGCTTTAGGATTAACTTCTTCCTGTTTCAGTAAAGGCAAATCCGCCACAATGCCTAATATCCAGGTCGCTGTACTTAAACTTGGTAAATTTCGTGATTTTCCGCTATTAATATGAAGCACCTTATATTGTTGTGTAAGCGGTTGGTACTTTAGAGTATAGCGCTGCACTGATTGGCTGACCTTTTTATTAAACAGCCATAACAACCCTTTTTTTCTGATCACTTCAATTTTCAACTCAAAAGTAAGCTCAACCCCCTTGAGCAAAGCCTCCTTAGCTTGATCAGAAAGCTGGTAATTCACCGTTGCGTCAAGGTAGTAAGTATCCCCAATCAACCCCGTCTCTGCATGCTCTATAAAAAAACTTTTAGCCTCAACTACACCAACAGATAGTACGGAAATAAAAAACCACAGAAAATTTAGATTTTTTCTATATATCTTCAT
>DRLZ01000051.1 GCA_011322755.1 Crenotrichaceae bacterium | reverse complement strand
TACATACGGAAGTCCAAGAGTTGGGGACAAACCGTATGTTAACTATGCCAAGCTTGATTATCTGCGCTGGGTGAATAATAACGATATTGTTACGCGTGTACCGCCAGCGTGGCTGGGTTATCGTCATAGCGGTCAGGAAATGTATCTGGATGCGAATGGAAAAATAAGAAAACTCACGCCATTTCAGCGAGGAAAGGATCGTTCACGTGGTTTTTTTAAAGGCTTGCGTGCCGGTGAGTTTGATTATTTCAGCGATCACAGTATCGACCGGTATGTCAGTTATATTTACCATGAAGCACTTGCGGCGGGCGAGATTCTGGCGAGAAATGCTCGCTAACGCGTATTCGACACGTCTATCGTGTTATGTAGGCGCCTTGTTCTCATCGAAATTCCTTCCATAGAAGATTTCCGCAATTTCATGCCGTAATAGTTTTTCTGCGATTTCTCTTTCTGGTTCGGATAGTGGAGCATTCTTGCTGTCAAAAAGATAATCTTCCAGATTGAACTGACTCGCCATCATTTTAGTATGAAACAGTTTTTCCTCGTACAAGTTAACATCGACCATTTGGTAACGTTCGCCAATATCATTCGACAAGAAATTCTGGATTGAACTGATCTCGTGGTCGATGAATAATTTTGTTCCATTTTCATAGCGAGTAAATCCACGTACCCGATAATCAATGGTGACGACATCAGATTCAAAACTATGAATCAGAAAGTTCAATGCTTTCAGTGGTGAAATATAACCGCAGGTAGAAACATCAATGTCTGCGCGAAATGTACTAATATCATGATAAGGGTGACTCTCAGGGTAGGTGTGGACTGTAATATGACTTTTATCAAGATGGGCTACAATTGTTTCCGGCACTGGACCAGGTTGCTCAAGATGATCAGCATGACTTCTGGATTGAGTATCTTCTGCGATCATCATGGTGACGCTTGAGCCCTGTGGTTCATAATCCTGCCTGGCAACATTGAGTACAGATGCACCAATAATTTCAGTGACATCGTTTAAAATTCTGGTCAGACGTTCAGCATTGTAGGACTCATCAATATAATCAATATATTTTGTCGTATGTTCTGGCTTGGTGTAACTGATGTCGTAGAGATTAAAACTCAACGATTTGGTGATGTTATTAAAACCATGCAAGGAAAGCTTACTCATTGACTCACTATTCCGATTCAACTATTTCAAAATCGTGGGTAATATCCACCGCTTTTGATAGCATAATCGATGCTGAGCAATATTTTTCTGATGTGAGTGAAATCGCACGTTCCACGATTTTCTCTGATAGTGATTTTCCGGACACAATAAAGTGCACATGAATACTGGTAAAGACACTTGGTACGCTGTCAGCTCGTTCAGCAGTTAATTCGACAATGCAATCGGTGACTGGCTGACGCCCCTTTTTTAGTATATGAATAACATCATAAGCCGTACAGCCACCCATGCCCATGAGCAGCATTTCCATGGGTCGTAGACCAAGGTTTCGGCCACCACCATCTGCTGGACCATCCATAATCACGGCATGGCCACTATCAGCCTGTGCCATAAACGTCACTTCCTCAACCCATTTAACGCGTGCTTTCATCGATATTTTCCAAACAAAAAGTCGATGCTATCACAGACCAGTGATTGATTACAGATGCTGTATCTACAAATAGACTTTAGTTAATACCTGGTCGTTTTACTTCATTACAAAAGATTTTGTAAGTTAGCAGCATCTTTTTGTGATGGAGTTACAAAAAATCGAATAATGTCTACACTTAGTGTTAATAGTCTTTTAGTGATACCTATTTTGAGAGCAATAATGAGTCAATCAACTATGATCGTAACACCATTGCAACAGGGGCCTGCTCCTGAAAGAGAAGAAGCTATCCAGAAATTTCTTGGTTTTTGCCATACCAAACGCTACCCTCACCGTAAAGAGATCATTAAACCCGGTGATTCTGGCGATACTCTGTACTACATCATAGAAGGTTCTGTTGCCATTACCATGCAGGAAGAAACAGATGATGGCAAGCGTGAAATCGTACTTGCCTATATGAATAAAGATGAGTATATCGGTGAAGTTGGGGTTTTTGTTGGCAATATGACGAGGTCAGTCTCAGTGGTCACACGTACACCCTGCCAGCTTGCCGAAATCAAGCATGCCAGGTTTCTGCAATTACTTAAAACCGATCTAAAGCCGTATGCAACAGAACTATTGTTTTCTCTGGGAGAGCAATTATCAGTAAGGTTGTTAAATGCCAGCCGTAAAGTCAGCCATTTGGCTTATCTGGATGTCACAGGAAGAATTGCCAGGACATTAATGGATTTATGCAAAGAACCTGATGCAATGACCCATCCGGATGGGATGCAAATTCGCATCACCAGGCAGGAGCTAGGCCGTATTGTTGGTTGTTCAAGAGAAATGGCTGGACGTGTCCTGAAAGTGTTGGAAGAACAAAAACTTCTGACAGCAAAAGGAAAAACCATTGTGGTATTTGGAACCCGTTAAACCATGCATATTGTAATTGGCGTATTAACAGCAATCGCCGGGTTGTTTTGGGCAATCAGTGCAATGAAACAATCGGGTGCATGGGATTCGCTTAACCCTTTTCTATGGAAGCGCAGACGCCACTGGCAACAAAAATATGCTTCCAATCCACTGTATAACCTAACCAAACCTTTAGAAGTAGCAGGTTTGTTGATTCTGGGTACAGCACTTTCAGAGGGAGAATTAAGCGCAGAACATAAGCAAGCTGTGATCGATGTGTTCAAAAACGATTTACATCTGGATTCAGAACAGGCGCGTGCAATGTTTGTATCCAGTAGTCATTATTTAAAAGACGCATTTCCGTTATCAGATAAAATCCACAAGATAGTTGAACGTAGTCACCATCAATTTGATAGCAGTCAAAAGCAATCTATTATTCAACTCATGACAAAGATTGCTGCATATGAAACAGAGCCGGACCAAGAACAACTGAAAATGATTCAAGCTGTTAGACGATACCTGAAATGAATCTGTGTAAAGCAGGTTTATAAAAATAAGATTAATTATTATTCTTTGTGGGAGTTAGACTTAAGCACATCAAATAAAAAGGGCTCAAATGAAGTAAATTCATCCAGTCAATGATATCTTGTATTCTGTAACCCTTGATTATTTCTATATTTGCCAGTTACTTTTAAAGTTAATGTGTTGGTAGCCCCATTCAAATAGCGTTTGATCTTTTTTGCTGCCAGATGACCTAGCAGCGTGCTGAATTCAAGTGATAAATGATGTCTATCCCAGGTAAAAGGAATCCCTTTTTTTTCCAGCTTGCAGGTATTGATATGATCGTCTTTACAAAACAGTGTTTTTTTGTTGATAAACAGGCATCCTAACTCCTTGCAAACTTTTTCGAGCGCAGTATTATCCACAAAAGATGTTGATTGATACCTCAGTACTGTATCCAATAAAGTCTCGCCATTTTCAATAATGGAGCTGAGTGGCTGGGTTAGCTGGATATAGTTTCCAAATACAATAATATGTTTGATCCGTGTTTGTGTTTTTATAAAATGCAAATATTCTTTGAGCTCGGTTGAGCGGAAATATGTGCCAAACAAGGAGCTGACTGCCAGATAGTCGAAGCCTGAATATGTACGCGGATCAAACCAGCGTTGGTTGATTTCAAGGCATTTTTTACGTGCTGGCCAGCGTGCTGGAATTTGCTGATCAGGGTTAACGACAGGGTTACACCCACCCAGTGATAGGATTGACAGCCGGTGTCTGCCTTTGCTGGCAATGGTTAAAGCATTAAAACCATCAACTGCGTGACTGTCGCCTACCACAAGACCATCGACACTATCATCTGAGGTACACTCAGCTGATATGTTGTTGTTGCAGTCAAGATTGATTTTAACGTATACAAGACGTTTTTTCATTTCTGAATCATAACCAGGTTTTAATTGCTTGACTGTACTTTGTTGATGTTGAAATCGCCATTTCCAGCCATCGTATTTCCAGAGGTGCGAGGCTGGAAATGTAGAGATCAATGCCAGTAACAAACAACCGAATGCAAACCCAGTGGCGGAAATCTGGTGATGCCCTATTTTCAAACGTCGGAATGGTGACTCAATCAGATAGTACATAATGATTGACAGTACGAATGTAATAACCGACAGTGCAACAATCTCGCTGCTCTCAAGGCTGTGAGCAGCCGGGTATTGATAAAATACGTAGACTGGCCAGTGGATCAAATAAATTGAATAACTTATTAACCCAATCTTTACAGCAATTGCATTGGAGAGTAGTTTTCCAAGATAGTGAGCCCGACCAGCATAGATAACCAGTGCTGCACCGATACATGGAATAAGTGCGTTGATGCCGGGAAAAGGTGTGTTGTTGTCAAAAGTAAAAACGGCAAGACAGATCAATGCAAGTCCGGTGAACAGGATAATTTCCTCAATCAGCCAGTATCTGATTTGGTGCTGCACGAGCCATACAGTGACTGCGCCGATACAAAACTCATAGAAACGAAAAGGAGTCAGGAAAAATACAGCATTGGCATCGATAGCCAAATAGAATTGGGCGGCATACAAACTGACTGTACCAATCAGAATGATTATGGCAATTGCATACGGTTTGCACCTGGCTGACAGAAGTAATAACAGCAGAGCAGGCCAGATCAGGTAAAATT
>DRLZ01000050.1 GCA_011322755.1 Crenotrichaceae bacterium | reverse complement strand
AATCTGGCGCATGTGATGTGCAGAAGTTTGCTCAGTGTGGATTGGCAGGGCTATGTTTATGATTGTGATTTTAATCAGATGCTGGAAATGCCAATCACTGGCAAGAAGACGCATCTTGAGCAGTTATTGAAACAAATGCCGGAGGCGATGCCCATCGCTGTTGCTGATCATTGTTATGGTTGTACTGCGGGCCAAGGATCAAGTTGTACAGGCGTTTTAACAGCGTAGGCAGTGAAGATTCAACCCGCGAGTCAAGGTTTCCTGCTACGCTTGCAAGCTCATTGTGTGATGTAATCAGTTGTACTGCGGATTGTTTTTTGCGTAAGCAGATGGCTGTGTTATCCAGCACTCACTCTGGGATTGTTCTATTCATCACTATCAAACATTTCGCTTGAATGGCTGCCTTTGCGCTTGGTAATGCAGGCGACTGCGTCAAAGTTTATCGATTTCAGTGTGGTGTCCTCAGTTGAATAGTAATAAATAGTTCCTTTCACCGGAAATGTCCGGAGCATGCGTTTTTTCTTCCTGCTCTTCTCCTTGAGCTGTAAGAATTTTAGATCATCTATTGAGAAGAATACTGTTCTGAATCGTGAGTTACTCTTTTTGCTGGCTAAACTGCGGATCGAGAGCCACTCTTGATCACTGACATCGTGTACATAGGAGCCATGCCAGCTTTTTGCTTCTTTTTTGCTTTTAGCATAATTGATGAAGTTATGCGGCTCCACAGATTTTCCAATTCTGAATGAAGAGGTAAAATGGGAGCTTGGTTCATTTGTTGCGAATCCCTCCAATACGACGTGGGATATGAATAACGAACCATCACCATTATTGGATGCAACGAAAATTTTATCCATTGGAGGGAAGCGTGCAGTTTTAAATGCAATTAAATTCAATTGTTCGTGCCAGAAAATTGCTTTTCTTGCATTGGGGAGAACGGAAAGGGTATGGGTGATCAGGCTTGCAGCAAGTACTAAAATTGCAAAAGCAGTTGTAATGTAAAGGAGCGTATTTTTCCAGCCTTTCTGGCGACTATAGCAAAATTCACAGACAACTGAAGCCGATGAAATGCTGGCTCCGCAGCCTGTACAGGTTTTTTGTTCAAGTTTATTCATATTTATGAGCCCAGGTCGAGATAAATCGCCCAAAATAATTGATAAGACTAGATCGTTAAAACGTTGCTAATCCCGATAAAATAAAAGTGTTGACAGACTTGTTATTATGTTTCATCAAGTGCACTGAGTGTGTCGTTACTCGCATGATGTTGACTTTATATTCAGTGAGCTTGTTGTATCTCTTGTCTAGTATTTTATCAAAGCGAAAAACACTTATTGGTTTAGGTCAACTGGAAAAGAGCGTCATAGCTCAAATATTAAAGGGATATTTCGTTTATAAAAGCAACACTTCCAGCTTTTTCTGTCACTGACTTAAAATAGATACACGGACAAATTGATTATTTTTGTGGTAAGAAACGTAATAAATCCTTGAATATCTTAAGTCAGCTATTAACTCACGCAGTTTAAGAGATTGTCAAACGAGTAATAGACTATCCACAAGTGGAATCTGGCAATAGA
Organism: Crenotrichaceae bacterium; assembly: GCA_011322755.1. Classification (GTDB taxonomy): domain Bacteria; phylum Pseudomonadota; class Gammaproteobacteria; order Methylococcales; family DRLZ01; genus DRLZ01. The sequence goes on along the minus strand of DRLZ01000050.1, from coordinate 2,398 downwards.
GAATTTGCCCATGACACATTTGTTAGCTGTGGATGTTTTGCATATGTTAAAAAAGTTTGCTCCTGAAGCTGATGTATTACGCCGTTTGGACACAAAAATACGATTTGTGATGGATATGATCACTGATGCCAATATCTTTATTGGTTAATGAGGCATCACGACGATTTAGTGACAATAATTTGCAATTTTGCTGCTATTTACTGTTGATTCGTGCAATCAGTTTTTATCTTGTTGATGATTTATCGTACAATGGTCGGCTGGTAAAATTGTATCGATGACTAAAGGTTGTGCTACTATGCTGCGGTTTTTTTCTTGTGTTCTTGTTGCATTCATTTTGTCAGGATGTGCCAATAAGGTTGGCGGGCCACCAGATACATCAGAATCATTTGAACACAACCCGGCTGTTTCAGCACAAACAATTCTGATCTCCAGAAAATCTTCTCAGCAATATCAACGCTGTTTAACAGAGCAGATTAAGCAGTATGTGAATATTGATATGGATGTGAGGGTGTCGACCGGGCGGATCATGAAGGCCTGCGAGCCAGAGTTTAACCCGATACGAGAAGCGTTCAAGGCGGATCATATTCCAAGCCAGGTGACCGAGCGTTATTTAAGCACCAAGCGTAGTCGCTCAACTCCGAATATTCTACGGGTATTAATGTATGCACAAAGCAAGCGAGATGATGTAAATACGATGTCAAAAAAACAAGATAATTACTCAAGCAATTGATTAAACCAAGGTTGAACTGAATGCCTATACAAGATTTAAAACTGGATCTGAACCTTATTCCTACAACACTTGACGCATTGCATATTGCCCTGCTGTGCCTGTTATTAATGTTGTCATTATTCCTGATTGGACTCCTGTCTATCATCATCGTGCGATTGATGAAACATGACAAACAGAGAGTTTCTGGTCAATCGACGGCTGCCACTGATATTGCCGAGCTGGATGAAGTTGCCAGATCGCTAGAAGAAGCGAGACCGGTTGAGCTGGAATCAGTCAAGCCATCAGAGTCAAAACTGACTGATGCCAAGCCTGATGCTGCTTTGCAGCTCCTTGGTTTATTGCAACAGCAAGCCCGTTTTCTTGATTTTGTCAGCGAGGATGTCAGTCAGTATTCAGATGCAGAAATTGGTGCGGCAGCAAGAGTTGTTCATGATGGTTGTTCAAAAATCATCGGTCAGTATTTTGAAATTGAACCAATTCGAGCCGATAAGGAGAACACCCGCATTACCTTGCAAAAAGGATTTAATGCATCAGAAAATCGGATTACCGGCAATATTGTTGGTAAGCCGCCATTTACCGGAACGCTGTTACATCGTGGCTGGCGTGCTGCCAGAGTTGATTTGCCCCGGCTCGCGCCCGGGCACGATGTTCATGTTCTGGTTCCAGCCGAGATTGAGCTATGAGCGTTGAAGAAAACGTTGATGTCCGGCGCTATTCAGTCGGCATTGATCTGGGAACAACACATTGTGTTTTGTCATCTGTTGACTTGCAGCGCAGTGATGGTGAGCGAACAGATTATCAGGTATTGCCGATTCCACAGCTGGCCAGTCCTGGAGTTGTCCAGTCTGATGATCAGTTGCCATCATTTATTTATCGAGCGCACCCGGATGAATTGACTCAGGATGATCTGATTTTACCGTGGACAGAATCACCTGAAGCAATCGTCGGTTCGATTGCAAGACAACTTGGCAGTAAAACACCGATTCGGCTGGTATCAAGCGCCAAGAGCTGGCTGTGTCATGCAGGAGTGAATTGTCGCTCTGCAATTCTGCCGGTTGATGCGCCTGAAGAAGTAGACAGGATTTCACCATTCGATGCGACTGTTTATTATCTCGAACATTTGCGAGATGCCTGGAATAATCAGCATAACGATCATCCGCTTGATCAGCAGGATCTGGTGATTACAGTACCAGCCTCGTTTGATCCGGCAGCCCGTGAATTAACTGCCGACGCCGCGCGTCAAGCCGGGTTGGGACATGCCGTGCTACTGGAGGAGCCTCAATCGGCACTCTACAGCTGGATTCAGCAAGCGGCTGGAAGCTGGCGCGATCAGGTCAATGTTGGTGATATCATTCTGGTGATTGATGTTGGTGGCGGAACGACCGATTTATCGTTGATTTCAGTTACTGAAGATGAAGGTAATCTGGCGCTTAATCGTATTGCGGTAGGTGAGCATATCCTATTAGGTGGTGACAACATGGATCTGGCGCTTGCCTACACTGCCAAAGTCAAACTGGAGGCAGAAGGTAATCAGCTGGAGCCGTGGCAAATTCAGGCGTTAACCCATGCCTGTCGGGATGCCAAAGAAACATTGTTTACTGATGAATCTGTCGATGATGTGCCTCTCGTGGTGCCCAGTCGTGGATCATCTTTGATTGGCGGAACTTT
>DRLZ01000049.1 GCA_011322755.1 Crenotrichaceae bacterium | reverse complement strand
TTCAGACTCATTTCATATTGGACAAGGCTTCCCGTAGACATATCCATAATCGGGATATATAATAGGGATATACATTGCAGGAGTCTATTCATGGTTAAAACAAAAGTATTCAAGTCCAACCAAAGCCAGGCTGTTAGGTTTCCTAAGGCCGTCGCATTCCCAGAGGATGTAAAAGACGTTGAAATCGTTGTTGTTGGTAATAGCCGAATTGTGGCGCCAATCAATCAAAGCTGGGATAGCTGGTTTGACAGCCCACCAGTTTCTGACGATTTTATGATTGATAGAGAACAACCAGTGAATCAAGAACGGGAATCACTGGATGATTAAGTTCCTGCTTGATACGGATATTTCGATCTACACAATCAAACGAAAACCGATTGAAGTGAGAAGGATGTTTAATATTCACTCAGGAGAAATAGGAATTTCTACAGTGACATTAGGTGAGCTGATCCATGGCGTAGAAAAATCAAAACATCAACGGGAAAACCTGGATGTTGTTGAAGGTTTCGCTAGTCGGGTTGAAGTGATTGCATACGATACAGCAGCAGCCTATCAGTTCGGCCAGCTCAAACAAGAATTAAAAAATCAACCGATTGGTCCATATGATTTAATGATTGCAGCCCATGCAAGAAGTCTTGGTGTTACATTAATAACCAATAACACAACAGAATTTAAACGTGTCGCAGGGTTAAGAGTAGAAAACTGGACTTTGACAGTTAGCCACTGAATCTGAACAGTGGCAATCATTAAATAATCAAATTGATACGAACGATTGCAATCGCTTAACCTTCGCTTCCAGCCGATCCACATCAGCACGCAGTTGATCTATATTATCAAAAAACATGTCAGCTTCTGGCTGCGCAGGCAATAGTCTGGATTCTTCCTGTAGGTATTCACTGACGTCTTCCTGCATTGCGTCATTGGTTTCTGAAAACCACTGGCTGCTTTGTCCGATAAAATCCATTATTCGCTTTGCTGGATGAGTACCAATAATACGGGACAGTTGTTGCTGCCAGTCGATATCCAGCGACTCAAATAGTTGCTGAAAGTGATGACCAACCTGACTGTCGCCCTGCATGCTGACTTTACCGCTGAACAAGGCGCGGGTGGGTTTGCCGCTGAGCGACATGAGTCCAAATGCGACTGGTGAACCGCTGAGCTCAACATCGATGTCTCCCTGATAGTTTTCCAGTATTTGTATGCCTTGCTCGGAGAAATACATGACGAGGTCAAACTCTGGTGGATTGATGTGTAGCTTGACAGTTTTTTCGGCTAACGGAGCGAGCAATTGATCGGTCTCGCTGGCGATTCTCAGCACAGAATTCACCAGCTTTTCCAATGCGTTCAGGAAAAAAAGACGGGGTAGAATCATTTTAAATTGGTGTCGTTGTGTTGGTGCTGTGGATGGTTTTTACAACTTGTAGCCACGATGAATCGCCACGATGCCGTTAGTTAAATTGAAAAATTCACAGCGTTCAAATCCGGCACTTTCCATCATTTGTTTCAGCTCTTGCTGTGGAGGGTGCATGCGTATGGATTCAGCCAGGTATTGGTAGCTGGCTTCATCATCGGCAACCACTTTGCCGATTTTTGGCAAGATTTTGAATGAATAAAAGTCATAGGCTTTCTTGAACAAGCCCTCAGGCGGGTGGGAGAACTCAAGAATAATGATACGTCCACCTGGTTTGAGTACCCGGAAGATGGCTTCCAGCGCCATGTTTTTGTCTGTGACATTGCGCAATCCAAACGCGATACTGACACAGTCAAACTGGTTGTTAGCAAATGGTAGATACTGGGCGTTGATCTGGGCATAGTCAATACCGTCAATCAAACCCTTGTCAATCAGGCGGTCACGTCCGTTACGCAGCATTTCGGCATTGATATCTGATAATACGACCTGACCTTTTTTTCCGACCCGTTGGTGAAACAAAATACTCAAGTCGCCTGTACCACCCGCCAGATCAAGTACAGATTGTCCATATTGAACATTACTCAGACTGATGGCGATACGTTTCCAGACCCGATGCACACCCATCGACATCAAGTCATTCATTACGTCATAACGATCAGCGACTGAATCGAAGACACCGCGTACCAGAGAGGCTTTCTCTGTTTCAGGGACTTGCTTGAATCCGAAATGGGTGTTTTTGGTTTGCTGTTCCATCGTGTTAAACCGGCAGTTGATTATAAAATGTAACGGCTGAGATCTTCATCTTTTGCCAGATCCGAGAGGTTCTCATCGACATAGCTCGCATTGATGATAACGGTAGATAACGTATCGTCAGGCGCTGTATACAAAACAGAATCCAGCAACCGTTCCAGAATAGTGTGCAAGCGCCTTGCTCCGATGTTTTCTGTTTGCTCGTTAACCATCCAGGCGATTTCAGCAATTTTTTCGATACCGTCAGTGGTGAACTGGAGATCAACGCCATCTGTTTTCAGCAAGGCTTGATATTGTTCAGTTAACGAGGCGTCAGGTTCAGTGAGTATGCGTACAAAATCTTCTGTCGACAAGCCGTTTAACTCGACCCGAATCGGGAAGCGACCTTGTAGCTCGGGGATTAGATCAGATGGCTTGGATAAATGAAAAGCGCCGGAAGCAATGAACAGGATATGATCAGTTTTGACCATGCCGTATTTGGTGCTGACTGTACTGCCTTCAACCAGCGGTAACAAGTCGCGCTGAACGCCTTCGCGCGACACTTCACCGCCTTGGCTGGAGCCACTTTTGCAGACTTTATCCATTTCATCCAGAAAGACGATGCCATTCTGTTCGACTGATTCGACGGCACTGAGTTTTAATTCATCTTCATTAATCAGGTTGGATGCTTCTTCTTCTTCCAGAATCTTGATTGCATCCTTGATTTTTAATTTGCGGGTTTTTTTGCGCTGGCTGCTCAGGTTTTGGAACATGCCTTGTAACTGGTTGGTCATTTCCTCCATGCCGGGAGGCGCCATAATCTCTACACCCATTGGCGATTGACTGACTTCAATTTCGATGTTTTTGTCATTCAGCTCGCCATTATTCAATTTTTCACGAAATTTTTCACGGGTAGTATCGGGTTGTGCTGATTCATTCCACTCAGAGCCTTCAGCTTTGGGCAATAAAATATCCAGAATACGATCTTCGGCAGCACGGCGGGCAGGCCCGGTTACCTTTTCCATTTCAGCTTCTCGCGCAAGTTTGACAGCTGCATCGACCAGGTCGCGAACAATGGATTCAACATCACGTCCGACGTAGCCAACCTCAGTAAATTTGGTGGCCTCAATTTTAACGAATGGTGCATCTGCAAGCCGCGCAAGCCGACGTGCGATTTCGGTTTTACCGACACCGGTTGGACCAATCATTAATATATTCTTCGGTGTGATTTCATCGCGCAGTTGTTCGTCGACCTGGGCACGTCTCCAGCGATTCCGTAAAGCAATGGCAACCGCGCGTTTGGCATCAGCCTGGCCAATAATGTGCTTGTCCAGTTCATCTGCTATCTGTTTGGGGGTTAAGTGTTTCATAGGCTGATTCTAGTTGTCTTTGGTCTCGAGTTCTTCAATTGTTTGATTATGATTTGTATAGATACAGATATCGGCAGCGATATTCAATGATTTTTTACAAATATCCCGCGCGCTCAGTTCGGTATTCTGCAGCATTGCCAGAGCAGCTGATTGGGCGAACGGACCGCCAGATCCAATCGCAATTAAATCATGTTCAGGTTCGATGACATCACCTGTGCCGGAAATAATCAGTGATGCTTCAGCGTCAGCAATTGCCAGCAGTGCTTCCAGACGGCGCAATGCCCGATCGGTTCGCCAGTCTTTCGCTAGCTCAACAGCTGCGCGGGTCAGGTTGCCACGATGTTTTTCCAGCTGTCCTTCAAAACGTTCAAACAGCGTGAATGCATCTGCTGTTGCGCCTGCAAAACCGGCAATTACGTTACCGCCAAACAGTCGTCTGACTTTTCTGGCATTGCCCTTCATTATGGTGTTTCCCATGGAAACTTGTCCATCACCACCAATCACAACACGTCCATTACGACGTACAGAGACAATGGTTGTTCCTCTAAATTGCTCCAATGTTTTCTCCGGAATGAATCAAAGATGCCGCGATCAGCGACGATGCTACCTATTCTACCTTATGTCAACATGTTTGGTAGATATCAACGTGTATGAAAAAGTATCAAGACCAGTGGTTGTGATCGATTTATCTGTTAAAAACAGAGTGTTCAGGAACAATGTGCGTTGACCATGATCGTGATTTATCGATAGTCATCAGTAGCAATTATAATCAACCCGCTGGTTCTGGAAAAATACCGCTTATGCACTATAACTAATGTATGGGCTGACTTCTTCAGATTCAAGTCTGGAGTATCCTGATAATTGATTTTCGATCACCAACAGAATTGTTGGTGGCAAGCTTAAGATCTACATACAGATACAGAGAAACGGAAATATTAAAGTGATCAACCAGACTGAACTTGTTTCCAATACCAAGTGGAAAAACAACCGCATTCTGTCGACAGCAAGTAGCCAGTATAAAATGTACTGGCTGTTTGCGATTTTCTGGAATGCGCTGGTCTGGGCAGCGATTATCCTTGGCGGTGAGAATATTCTCAAGGCTTTTGACGAGAATCCGGTGTTCTATTTTTTTATTTCTTTTCCTTTTATCGGTTTATTCCTGGTGTATCAGGCACTCAGGGAAACCCTGGCATGGATTAAATTCGGCAAAACACCGTTGATCATGGAGCCATTCCCGGGTCAGCTTGGCGGTGTGGTCTCAGGTTATGTTGATGTACCTGTTCTATTTGATGCATCAAACAGAGTAAATGTTTCTTTGAGCTGTGTACATCATTACTGGGAAAGGAGACAGAGTGAAAGCAGAAAAACCAGTGATGTGATATGGCAGGACAGCATGACTGTTCGCCCCCGCACGTCTGCGAAAGGTCTACGCATCCACTTTACATTTAACCCGCCAGAAAACCTGCCTGAAAGTCAGCAATCAAGTCGTGATTATCATGAATGGGGAGCGAAAATCGACATACCGCTAACAGGCAGTGATTTTGTGCGTGAGTTTATTATTCCGGTTTGCCAGGTGAGCGATCAGGTTATTACAGCAACAGCCAGATTCGCCAGACAAGCAGTTGAACAGTTCGATCAACAGGTCAAAATCCCTGACGCGCGTATCCCGCTTATCAGCTTGCATCAAGGTCGCACACGTTTCCAGTATCCATGGTTTCGAAGCAAAGGCATGGGGTTAGGATTTATTGTTTTTGGCATCTTCTTTTCTGTTTTTGTCTGGTTTATGCTGCAGGGGTTTGCAGATTTCCTGCCAGTGACATCCATGGTATTTTTTGGATATGTTGAACTTTTCGCGGTTACTATGATTTTGTTAGGTATCTATCTACTGGGTAACAGCATGACAGTTGATGTTGGTACATCAAATATAAAGATACGCCATAACATTTTAGGTATTCAATTTGGTGGAGAAATCGAAACCTCAAACATCGCTGATATTGTAATCGATAAATCAGCGTCAGCTGGTGATGGACAATCAACGAAACTATGGTACAGCCTGAAAGTAATTCACAAAGATGGGCTGGAATCAACCGTAGCAGACAGTCTGGAAGGCTACAGTTATGCAGAGAGTATTCGTCAACAGATGATTGATTGCTTCGGTCACCGATGGAAGCCAACTGCCTATTCTGAGCGTAACAAAACGCTGAAAAAATTTGATCTGCCCAGACCAGTTAAGTCGTTAGGTATGATTGCATCTTTGGCAATGCCGCTGGCTCTGGTTTACGATTTCAGGGAAGGTTTTGCAAGCCTGATTCAAATATTCAGCTCATTTCTGTAGTGAAAGTATTCGATTTTCAGAAAATGATATTTGTTTGAGTGAGCATGATTTTCTACATATGAGAGATGCAGTGATCAGGATTTACCCTGTTTTTGATGCAGTGTGGGTAGTGAGCTGTGCACACAGGCTGAGTTCTTCAAACTGGATATTGATGATTCTTAATGTTGCCAAGATTGAGGCAAATACCTGATTTGAATGGACTCCGCGTGTTTTTCTTGTTTTGCCATTGCAATTCCAGCTAATCACACACTCAGTTAATGCGTCTGTGTGACCGCCTTTGGGAATGCGTACTTCATAGTCGGATAATTCCGGTAAACTGTAGTCGTAATTTTTCAGAACCTTGTTGATGGCATCAATAAATGCGTCAAAGCCACCATTGCCAATACCTGATTCGGTATGAGTTTTACCTTGTACTTCGATGCGAAGGCTGACAGTAGAATCCAGTTCAAAACCACTGGTGATGGTGCAATTTAATAAGCTGATATGCTGGTAACTTTCGCTTTCAAGAACATCGGCGATAATAAAAGGTAAATCATCGCTGGTAATGGTTTGTTTTGAATCGCCGAGCTCGATGATACGTTTCAGTACTTTTTTCTGATTCTCAATGGATAAATTCAGACCAAGTAATTCCAGATTTTTTCGCAGAGAGGCTTTGCCGCTCATTTTTCCTAGTGCGTAACTGCGGGTGCGGGAAAACCGTTCTGGTTTGAGCCTGCTTTCGTACAGGCCGCCTTTACTGTCGCCGTCTGCATGGATGCCTGCTGTTTGGGTAAATACATCAGCGCCTACTATGGGGGCGTTGGCGGCATAGCGTTTTCCCGAGAATTGTTCGACCATGTTGCTGATGCGTAGCAGATGGCTTTCGTCAATTGACAAATCCATGCCCATTTTGTCACGCAAGACGACGGTGACTTCTGCAAGTGATGCATTGCCTGCACGTTCACCAAGACAATTAATCGTGCAATGGATTGCTGTAACGCCGGCGCTCACTGCAGCCATTGCGTTGGCAGTTGCAAGACCATAGTCATTATGTGGATGAAAATCAAACATCAAATCAGGGTAGCGGCTGCACATGTCATGCAGGCTGGTGTAAACCTGCTCAGGTGACATGACACCAAGTGTATCAGGCAGCATGAAATGGCTGATTCCACAATTCTGCAATCGATCAACAAGTTCGTAGACATAATCACGGCTGTCATGATAACCGTTTGACCAGTCTTCCAGATAAACATTGACTGAAAGCTGTTTTTCCAACGCGTAAGTAACCGTTTTGAGAATATCCTCGACGTGTTGATCCAGTGTCTTGCGGAGCTGTTCTCTGCAATGCTTCTCGCTGCCTTTGGTCAACAAATTCATGACCTTGCCGCCGGCATCGACGATCCAGTCAACACTGCGGGTATGATCGACGAAGCCCAGCACTTCTACGCGACCATCAAAGCCGTGTTCACGCGCCCAGTGATTAATATTGCGAACAGCTTGCTGCTCACCTTCAGAAACCGAGGCAGAGGCGACTTCGATACGATCCACCCGCAACGATTGCAACAGTGTTTTTGCAATATTGACTTTTTCTGCAGGAGAGTAGGAAACACCCTGGGTTTGCTCGCCATCGCGCAAGGTGGTATCCATGATCTGGATCGATCTTGTCTGGGTGGTTTTCAACTCAGTCATCATGTTACCAGCTTGATTCGTGTCAATAGTTTAGACCCAGAGCCAGGGATACAACTGCTTATGCTGTGTTTCATAGCTGTCAATCTTGTCGACATGTTTCAAAGTACAGCCGATATCGTCCAGTCCACCTAATAAATTACCTTTGCGAAAAGGATCAACTTCAAAGCTGAAGCCATTGCCACCCGGTGTGCTGACTTGCTGCTTTTCAAGATCGACAACAAAGCGAACCCCAGGGTTTTCATTAATTTCCCGCATTAACAAATCCAGCTGCTGTTTGTTGACAACAATCGGTAGAATGCTGTTCTTGAAGCAGTTGTTATAGAAAATATCGGCATAGCTGGTGGAGATAATGGTGTTAAAACCATAATCGGCAATTGCCCAGGGCGCATGTTCGCGAGATGAGCCACAGCCAAAGTTATCGCTTGTAACCAGTATTCTGGCACCTTTGAATGCGGGATTATTTAACTCAAAATCAGGATTATCACTGCCGTCTTCATTGTAGCGCCAGTCATGAAAAAGATGTACGCCAAACCCGCTGCGTTCAACTTTCTTCAAAAACTGTTTGGCGATGATCTGATCGGTATCGACATTGTTACGATTGAGTAGCGCAGCAATGCTTTCATGTTTTACATACGGTTCCATAATCACTTCCAGCCTGAATATTAGATTTCACGAATATCGACAAAATGTCCAGCTGCAGCAGCAGCTGCTGCCATCGCAGGAGACACGAGATGCGTGCGGCCACCTTTACCCTGGCGTCCTTCAAAGTTGCGGTTTGATGTTGATGCGCAGCGTTGACCGTTTTTTAACTCATCGCCATTCATCGCCAGGCACATTGAGCACCCTGGATCGCGCCATTCCCAGCCCGCATTTTTGAAAATATCAGCAATGCCTTCCTGCTCTGCCTGCTGTTTCACATGATATGATCCTGGTACGACAATCGCTGTCACATCACTCGCAACCCGGGTTCCTTTGGCAACTTCGGCAGCACAGCGTAAATCTTCAATACGTCCATTGGTACACGAGCCAATAAAGACAAATTCAATGGGAATATCAGTCATTTTTGTATTCGCGCGCAAGCCCATGTAGTCCAAAGCTTGTTGGCAGGATTGGCGTTTGCCTTCGTCATCAAAGCTCTCTGGATCAGGGACTGTACCGTTGACACCAACGACTTGCTCAGGTGACGTTCCCCAGGTGACTTGTGGTGCAATATCCGCTGCATTAATGTTGACGACTGCATCAAACGCTGCGCCATCATCGCTGGGTAATGATTTCCAGTACTCAAGCGCTTGATTCCAGCTGTCTCCCTTCGGGGCAAACTCACGTCCTTGTAAATAGTCATAAGTTTTCTGGTCAGGCGCGACAAGACCGGCTCTGGCACCTGCTTCAATCGCCATGTTACACAGCGTCATGCGTGCTTCCATTGACAGTGCTTCGACTGTGTCTCCTGCATATTCAATCACATAGCCAGTACCGCCAGCTGTACCAATTTTGCCGATAATTGCCAGGGTAATATCTTTCGCGGAACAATATTTAGACAGTGTTCCATCGACCCGTACCAACATGGTTTTTGACTTTTTCTGTGGCAGGGTTTGGGTGGCCATTACATGTTCGACTTCAGATGTACCAATCCCGAAAGCCAGTGCGCCAAATGCGCCATGGGTAGCTGTATGGCTATCACCACACACAACCACCATGCCCGGATGTACAAACCCGTGTTCAGGTACCACAATATGAATAACGCCATTATTCGGGCTTTTCATATCATACAAATTAAGTTTGTTCTCACGGCAATTCTCGGCCATCACCTCGACCTGTTTTCTGGCGATCAGGTCAGCAATGGGCTTGTCACGATCTTTGGTTGGCACACAATGATCCATGGTTGCCAGAATACTGTGCGGATTGCGTACCTTGCGATTCGTCAGCCTTAATCCCTCAAATGCCTGAGGGCTGGTGACTTCGTGCATCAGATGTCGATCAACATAGAGCAGGGGAGCCTGCCCCGGTGCTTCAAAGACCAGATGAGAATCCCAGATTTTTTCGTACATTGTTTTTTTCATAACACTAAAATTTACCATTGCAATAAGTGACTGCCATAGGATAGTCAAACACATGCGTTTGTAGGACTAACCGGAAAAAGTCGGTAGACAGATCTCAATATAGCCAGCTATTATCGCTTAAAACGGGTTTCTAATACAGACTTAGCGATGCCAAGAACAGATAAATACTAATCCAGGATCCGTGATTTCACTTCTGCACAGGGCGCAAGCGCTTGATACCACTACGATTAACAAAATACCCACTTCACCTACTGGAGAAGCGAAGAGTTTTTTGAAACCCCTGTGAAACTAATACCTTATTCCCTGTTATCCGAATTGAAATCACGGATTCAGGCTAGTCTGAGGATGTAACAAACACAACTAAGGTGTGTTGTCTGGCGTTGAATACATCGATCACTTAGGCGAAATAAAGACAAGTGATTGCTAAAAAACCTTTACCAGATGTGTGAACACCAAGCGGATAGACCATAGAGACTGTGTATATTCTGGTACACGAGGATCTCAAGTACAGTTCAGCTTGGTGATCAGCATCCACAACTGGTTTTATTGTTGCTTACACGGTGATGTGTTGTATCGTGTTTGGTTGCGTTGTCAGTGAATACGTTGTGTTGGTTGGCGACAGGTGCTGATACCAAGTATTGCATAGAGTGGGCAGAAACGAAATAAACCGGTAATGATAGCGATTGCACCGGCGATATAGGCGAATATTGCGTCAGAAGCCGTTGTTAAACCAATTGCAGGAAGGATGAGTAGTATGACACCGAGCAATACTCTAAATCGACGATCCAAACCGCCAACGTTGAATGAAATGTTCATAACAATACCTCATTGATTGTCATCAGGTTTCGCAGTGACTGACTGCGAACAGGGTCAATGTACCTGAAAATGCAGGAAATGAACAGAAATTAAATGACTGGGGTATTTGCGTTAGTATTGTCGATCCAGACGCCGGTATGAAATGGCTTCACTGATATGGGTGGCATTGATGCTCTCTTGTGCATCCATATCGGCAATCGTTCTGGCCATTTTAAGAATGCGGTGAAAGGCGCGATGAGATAATCCGAGCTTATCAACCGCTTGTTCCATCAACTGGTTACTTGTCGCATCAAGTGTGCAATCCAGTTTGATTTCTGATGGTGTGAGTAAAGCGTTTAGATGATTGCGCCGTGTCAATGCGCGTTGACGGGATGTAATCACGCGTTTGAGTATAGTTTCACTTGCTTCATTTGCCGTGCTGTCCCCGGTCATTTCGGCCTGGGGTAGGCGGGAAACCTCAACATGTAGATCAATGCGATCAAATAACGGTCCTGAGATGCGTGAGCGATAACGCAGTACTTGAGCTGAAGTACAATGACAGCGGCCGGAATCTTCACCAAGATAGCCGCAAGGGCAGGGGTTCATTGCGGCGATGAACTGAAAATGAGCAGGGAATTCACTGCGGGCTGTTGCCCGTGCAATGCTGATGTGACCTGTTTCCAGTGGTTCACGTAGTACTTCAAGTACTTTTCGATCAAATTCGGGCAGTTCATCGAGAAACAGCACGCCATTATGCGCGAGTGAAATCTCACCTGGTTTGGGTACACTGCCGCCGCCAACCAGCGCTGGTGCTGATGCGGTATGGTGTGGCGACCTGAAGGGAGGAACTCGCCAGCTTTCCAGTGGTCGTTGCATGCCGCTGACAGACCAGATTGCTGCTGTTTCCAGTGCTTGCTGATCAGTCAGCGGCGGGGTTATCGAGGGTAAACGTGCGGCCAGCATCGACTTTCCGGTGCCCGGTGGACCGATAAATAACAGATTATGTAATCCTGATGCAGCTATTTCCAGTGCGCGCTTGGCGTGAGTTTGTCCTGTCACGTCGGCCAGATTCAAGCGGATGGCACCGGAGTCTGTTTCGGGTAACGCACCGTTTAATGGAGCAATGGATGCTTTCTGATTAAAATGTGCGCAAACATCAAGCAAATGACTGGCAGGGTAAATTTGAGCCTTGCTCACCAGTACGGCTTCTTCTGAATTTGCTGTTGCAACAAGTAAGCGTCTTTTGCTTTTGGTGGTCGCGATTGAAGCAGGCAGAATACCAGATACACCGCGCAGGGTACCGCTTAAAGACAGTTCGCCGAGAAACTCGTACTCTTCGAGGCTATCACTGCGTATTTGTTGAGATGCAGCCAGAATGCCAATCGCGATGGGTAAATCAAATCGTCCGCCTTCTTTTGGCAGGTCGGCAGGTGCAAGGTTGACGGTAATTCGTTTGAGAGGAAAATCGAAACGAGAATTAAGCAATGCACCACGAACCCGATCCTTGCTCTCTTTAACTGCCATTTCCGGCAATCCGACAATGGAGAAACTGGGCAATCCATTGCTGAGATGGACTTCTACAGTGACCAGCGGAGCATCAAGCCCTAATTTACCGCGACTATAGACAACTGCCAGTGCCATGGGATTGTGATGTTGGTTAAATATCAGTTCACAAGTGATGCGACATGATTAATGTTCTGAACTGTTATGTTGTTTCGAAGATAAGTGTGTTTGTTCCAGCTCGGAAACCGTTTGTTCAAGCTGTTCCAGCTTTTGGCGTGTTTTGGCGAGTACGGCAGTTTGCACATCAAACTCTTCACGGCTGACCAGATTGAGTTTTTCCAGCATCTCGTTGAATACAGTATGGAGTCCGGTTTCGATGTCTTGTCGAACTGCATCCAGTGAGGGAGCTGAATCGGCCAGTTTTTTGGCAATATCTTCAATTGAATTGGGATCTAGCATGACTGCAAGCTTAGCTGATTCTGGTTCACTGGTCTAGCCTGGTTCTCGAAGTTACTGTGGTATCAATCATTTTGTTGTGAGACTGTCCTGAAAAAATTTTGCTTAACTCAATCATGCGGATATACCATAGTTGCTAATGAAAACATTCAATGCAGAAATTATATCGCAAGGTGAAGAAGTTATCACCGGGCAGATTGTTGATACCAACGCTGCCTGGTTATCCGAGAGGTTGACCCGCCTGGGTTTTCAGATTACCCGGCATATCACTGTTGGTGATCGACTCGATGATTTGATCACAACATTTGTTGAGGTAACCAAACGTGCTGATGTGTGTATTTGTACAGGCGGGCTGGGACCGACCAGTGATGATTTAACATCGCAAGCTGTTGCGACAGCATTTAATCGACCACTGCATGAAGATAAAATCGCCTTGCAGAAAATTCAGCAGTATTTTACTCAGCGTCAGAAAACCATGGCAGTAATCAATCGTAAACAGGCATTGATGCCGGAAGGCGCTCGCCGACTGGATAATCATTGGGGAACTGCGCCGGGATTTGTTTTACGAGAGAATGATTGTCAATTGTTTTGCGTACCGGGTGTTCCATATGAAATGCGTCAATTATTCGAACATCAGATTGAACCCTTGTTAATCGTTGATTATGAGCAACAAGCGTCTCAACTGGTGACGATCAGGACGGT
>DRLZ01000048.1 GCA_011322755.1 Crenotrichaceae bacterium | reverse complement strand
GGTAAAGAGATAAAAAAGGCTTTGCCAAAAGTTGATTTGGTCATTGAAGTGTTGGATGCCCGTATTCCTTACAGCAGTGCGAACCCGATGCTTGCCAACTTACGAGGCAACAAACCTTGCATTAAAATTCTCAACAAAAATGATCTTGCCGATCCGGAAATCACCAGTCAATGGCAATCCCACCTCGAACAGCACAAGCATATAAAAACCCTTGCGCTTAACAGTCTTCAACCTGAAAAAATTCACCAGATCCCTGCTCTGTGCAGAAAACTGCTACCTGAAAAGAAAAACAACATCAAACAAATCAGAACAATGATTATGGGTATCCCGAATGTTGGCAAATCCACTCTAATTAATACCCTTGCCGGAAGAAGCATTGCCAAAACCGGCAATGAGCCTGCTGTCACAAAAATGCAACAGCGTATCAACTTAACTGATGATATTGTGTTGTTTGATACGCCGGGTATGCTCTGGCCAAAACTGACAACGGCTCAGGTTGGGTATCGACTTGCGATGACTGGCGCAATTAAAGATACTGCAATTGATCACGCTGATGTTGCCTTTTTTGCTGCAGAGTATTTATTAACCCACTACCCCGATTATCTTCAGTTACGTTATCTGCTCGACCCTCTGCCAGACAGTGAACTGGAATTACTGGAATCTATCGGAAAACAGCGTGGCTGCCTTGGGGTAAGAGGACTGGTCGACCTGGATAAAGTTGCAAAAATCCTGCTGAGTGAGTTTCGCGCTGGCACACTTGGTTTGGTTAGCCTTGAATTGCCCGATATGGTTGAGCAGGAACTCGCAGAACAAGCCATTATCGATGCCGAAAAGGCTGAAAAAAAAGCAGCTCGTTCAAAGCACAAAAGCAGGCATACGACACAGTCATAACAAACTCTCCCCTGCCCCGAGGATTGAAAACAGTGAGCAACTATCGAACACATCCTTTGTCAACGACAAGTTTACCACCCGGCATTCCATACATCGTAGCGAATGAAGCCGCCGAACGATTCAGTTATTACGGTATGCGTGCAATTCTTGTTGTCTTTATGACACAGTATTTACTGGGCGACAACGGTCAGCTCGCGACAATGAGCGAGGACGAAGCCAAAGGCTATTATCATTTATTTGTTTCAGCTGTCTATATTACACCCTTGTTTGGAGCGCTTTTAGCTGACGGAATACTCGGCAAGTATCGAACAATTATTTTTTTATCACTGATCTATTGTATCGGACATTTTGTGCTGGCACTTGATGAAACCCGCAGTGGATTATTCGCGGGACAAGCGTTAATCGCACTTGGTGCAGGTGGGATCAAACCCTGTGTCTCAGCGCATGTTGGCGATCAGTTCTCACAGCGCAATCACAAACTGCTCAGCAAAGTGTTTGGCTGGTTTTATATTGCCATTAACCTGGGAGCATTTGTCTCCATGCTGCTAACACCGTGGTTGTTGCTCAATTATGGCGCAAATGTCGCTTTTGCTGTTCCTGGAGTGTTAATGTTGCTAGCAACCATTGTTTTCTGGTCAGGTCGGCGCCAATTTGCACATATTCCACCTGCTGGCATGAATTTTATTCGTGATGTGTTAAGTCGCGAAGGCATACAGGTTATTGGCAAATTGTTCGTGATTTATCTGTTTGTTGCCATGTTCTGGGCGCTATTTGATCAAACTGGCTCATCATGGGTGTTACAAGCGCAACAAATGGATCGCGATGTCTTTGGATACATTCTGCTGCCGTCACAGATTCAGGCAGCTAACCCATTGTTAATTATACTATTAGTTCCACTATTTTCATCGACACTCTACCCGTTACTGAATCGTTTTTTTGAACTGACTTCATTACGCAAAATAGCAATCGGGATGTTTTTGGCAGCTCTTGCCTTTGCAATATCAAGCTGGATACAACAGCGGATTGAGACAGGTGAGCAACCACATATTCTCTGGCAAATGCTTGCCTATCTAGTCCTTACTTCAGCAGAAGTCATGGTTTCAATTACTTGTCTGGAATTTTCCTATACCCAGGCACCACGCAAGATGAAATCTTTTATCATGGCGTTTTTCATGCTCTCAATTGCTCTGGGTAACCTGTTTACCAGTCTGGTTAATTTTTTCATCCAGAACTCCGATGGCACAAGCAAACTGGCAGGAGCGAGTTATTTCTGGTTTTTCACCGGATTAATGTTAATCACTGCATTTGGTTTTATGTGGATGATACGATTTTACAAAGAAACAACCATCTTCCAAAACGAGGTTGCAGATCAGACGCTAGTTGATTGAATTACTGAAACTAAAATCAGATACATAAAAGAACCCCCGCATAGAGCGGGGGATAGAATGTGCCACTTTCCTGGGAGAAGCGGCTACCGAAAAACACGGTTAAAGGCTGGCTGTTAACACCTTAATTCAATACACACCATAACTGGTGTTTGCAACTATTCTACGAATATTAATAGCTCAATTCCGGGATATGAGAATCAATCTCAGGAGTTGAAACCTGCTCAGATGGCTTAGCATATTCCTGAAATTCAGTACTGCTTAACTGGTCGTCTGCATTCACATCAAGCAACCTCCAAAAAGTCGTTAACCCTGGTAATGTGATTGCCTCATGTCGACTGATTACATTGTCACCGTTAACATCCAGCACACTGAATGTGTCAGCAGAGCTAAGTACGTTTGCACTAAACAAAATTACTAATAAAGTGAAATATTTCATACTTTAAACTCCCTTGCTTAACAATCGCACTCTACGTGTACTTGCATACTATCAGTCAATGCATACGCTGTGCCACTTTATTATTACCATTACTTATCAACAAGTTAACATATCTTCACTGCAAATATAAATCAGACAGACATCTATTTTTTGAGTTTATGTTGCCATAAGGAGACGCTATTACCGCCATTTAGACTTAACTAATTGATTAATATATAATATTAAGTGTCTCTATATGGAGACGCTCAATCGTCGTCATTCAACCAGCGTTATTCTTGTCAGCCAACTTATTCTTCATAATTCTCCTCCAGAACATGAACTTAACACATTGAATAATGGATTCACCAATATGCACAAATTGAGAGTAAGTTCATGCACCAATGTTTACTGGCGATGTACAACTGCGCATTCCCAAGAATCCAGCTCACAGCTTAACAATCTATTCAATATTTCAATGATTAGCATATCGCAGCATCATAAAATAAATTCATGAATACTCACATCCTTCAGCATGCTGTGTGTATTCATTCATTTTTACTTTGCAGTGCATCCATTGACCAATGGTCTTGAGCAGTTCATTAGCACTTACACAGAAACAATGTTCGACTAATTTTTCGGTTGAGGATCAGTAATACAATGATTGTTGCAACCAGCATCAATCATCTTCAGGTTATCCATTGTTTTTAATAACAGTTCTGAATATCAGGATTTAAAAGTTTGCCGATACCATTTTTTTACACGATATTGATAATATGCACTTAAGCTATAAATCCCATCGCGCTTTGCTGCCTTAGCCTCTCTAGCATTTTCTTCTAACTGACATGCATTCAACAGCGCATCATTTTGCAGGACTGTTTTACGTGGGTGTGCAATAAAATAGGAAAATAAAGGTGGAACTTTCTTCGCTTCAGTATATTTCCGATCTTCCTGCAAGATATACTGCACCCATTTCTCCATATCAGGAGTTAGTTCTTTCGATATATTGCGATTCCTGGTGAGCAATGGATAAGCTACACCACCATTGGTATCGTGGCGCTCTACAATATCGAAGTATCTGGTGATGGTTTCAATTGTAAGTTCAGAATGAATTGCTTCACTTGGATCCATGTGTAGCATGGTTCCCAAACGGGGTTTATTCAGTGACTGCTTTCTGTATTGTTGCGGTAGCTGTGCATTAATTTTTTTCACATAATGCCAGTGTCGTTGTGAATATTGATTACGATGTGGTCCGATATAATCAGTGTTTACAAAAACACCTTCCGGCTTTAAAGCCCAACAAAGCATTCTGCACATGCGATTAATGTACTGAACATGATGCATGGCTGCTACATTGACAATCAAGTCGTATTTGTTCTCCTCTAATTCAAGCAAGTTTGCATCAGCCTGGAAGTAGTGAATTCGTCGTCCTGCTTTCTTTGCTCTTGCTTTTTCCAGCAGATCCTCCAGATAATCAAAAGCCGAGAACTGTCTGGCTATACCTTTATCATAAAGCTCACGTTCCACCCAGCCGTTACCACACATCATCACCAGTGCATGTTCAAATGGCTGTTCACAATAACGCTCTTTGAAATCAGCTATCCACCATTTTTGTTTGTTCCCTGTGTAGTTTTCACAGATATATTCCAGAACAATAGGGATATTATTCCAATACTGATGTCTATAGTAAACTTTGCTGTTTTTGCTTTTAACAGTATCCACCTAGATTCCAATGAGTCTGTGTATTCGTTGCAAGAGTGACCAGAGACAGAATTATGATGCCTCTAACCCAAGTGATTTACGATAAGGCGATACTCAAAAATATGCAAATTCTTTCTTCAAAAATACTTTATGTTTATATATCAGTTTTATTTAACATAAGCATGGAAAATAATAGTATGAGTAACATATTCAACGAGTACAAATGCTAAACGTTTTTATGCTACACACAGTTAAACAGGAACACCTCATTAGCCTTTTACACAGCCCCTACTTCAACATATGAGCAATATCGACTAAATCTAACCGAGACTTGATCAATATCTTTACGCAGCTGGTATTTCATCAATTACACTTTTATTTTTACGACATTCGACACCTTAAATCATCCATTCCAGATCTTTCTGTTTAAAGCATTTTTTGCTACTGACCGGCTCATCAACCTGCCTGCAACATGTGAGCAGGGTGAGAATGATGTTTTACGACCACAACCACTGATGATGAAGTCTTTGCACCTATGCTATCCGGTATATCCTAGGTTCATTCAAACCGGCACAAATCGCGCCTTTATGCGTTAAATACGCTTCTGCACCAAAATGCGTTTCTTTCTGCACATAATCATGATGGCAGTGAATCGCTTCTTTACTGACAGTAAATACAGGAACATATCCATCTAGAATCTGAATGACTAATTTCATCATATGTTTACGATTGAGCATGGCATAATCTTGCGCCCAATTTACTACAGTGATGTAATCATCAAAATGCTGGTTTCCTTGTTGCAAATAAGCCAAATCTCTATCTGGCAGATGCCCAACTAGACGCCCCAGTCCTTACGTGCGCACTGGTATAAAATAACAACCGATGACATTATCAATGCCGCGGCTACCTAAATGGGGCATAATCCATACCTGCTGGTTTTCATCCACACAGAGTTCAATAAAATGGTTGCCACCACCAGGAGTTCCAATCTGGCTCGGCCAGGTGAAACCAAATTTACGCAGCATTTAAATTATTGTGTCAGCTGGTTCGCTTAATGCGAATAATGACAAATACTATTTCCATCGTGCTGATTCGTCTCAAGCAGTTGTTTAATCGAAATCAAACAAGGATTCTGAGGTGTCAACAGGCGTTCGACTGCTTTATCTATATCTGCTACGCTTTCATCTTTAATATTAAAACTGGTTGCAATCCGGTTCAGCCTATTGTTAAGTTTCTCATCTTCAACATCTGCGAATTTCAGATGATAAAATAGCGACTTAGATGAATCTTTGAGCGATTCAAACTTTGTTACAAAGTCTGATATTATTTTGTCCCTGTTTGCTGCAAGCAAACTGTCAGTCGCATCAATAAAATTACTGTCAACAAAGAAATCCAGACCACTGCGAGGATCTGCTAATGTTTCATGGATACCTGCCGCATCTGTATATGCATCAACAAGAATCACGACTACAGTTTTATAGTCAATCCCCTTTTGTTCCATTGTATTAAAAATACGTTCTACGCTTTTCAACCCAAGATTATCGACATTTCCTCCATCGAATACATGAATGTAATGGGGTTCGTTATCATGGTTTTTATAGTTCAGCAATGTCATGGAATTAAATGCAGCCGGAAATGAGGCAGAGGCCATGACAGCTCGAGCGATTGAATACTCATTAATATCAGAATCGAGGCATCTGTTAAAATCCTCTTGAGTAAAAGTAAATGATTGACCGAACATATCATGCTCAGCAGTTGCATTGGTTGAGTTAAGTATTAGATAAGGCCGATCTTTTCCAATCTCACCAATTGTTAAATCTCTGCCTTTCCTCAAATCACTACCACTCATGTGTACATCATATAAATTGTCAGCAAATGTTTGTGCCATAATGTCCGTGCGGTCATAAGCAGAAAACCAGTACTTTGCAATATTACCAGGCCAGAACCAGTTGCCAATCCACCGGAGAATGTAGTCCTGAGTCATAATGTTTTTAACAGTTTTTCATCCCACACCCGGTCATGTTCAGACTCCACACCTGGTTCGGTGGAGATTGCATAATAGGCGGCAGGCAATCCTCCTCCAGATACTGAAGAAATAGCATCGACTTCTTTGAGAAGATTTGGTTTACCATTAAAAACCTGCTCCAGGCGCAACATCGTGCTGGCAGACCAATAGGCTGCTCGACTTCCACCTCCTGAAAAAGCCAGAATCATTAACATGTCTTTTTTTCCACGATCAGGCTTGACCAAAAAACTGGCTTTGCTAAAAGCTTTTGTGTCGGGTGAATTTTGTACGTTGGTATATGCCAGTAACCCGGTATTGATCAATGACGAACATCCGCAAACGCTGAATATCAGTATTGTAGTGATTGTTAGTCGAGAAAACATTCCACAACTCCTAGGCCAAGTGGAACCAGCACATTCTGTCAGACAATTGAAACAATCTGCATCAATATTGCTGTAAAACCATCAGCCTGCTCAATTAGTATGGAAACCTAAAATAAAGATGTACTACGCTAGCAGTCTAACAACATGTTGTAGATTAATCTGTGAATTATTACCGAATGATCCGGTTATCTGGAAAATTTGAGCGATGACATTCAAAACAAAATATTTGTAATCTAGATACTACAGTATATCTCTACAACAAACCGGGTACTGATAGTGATGATGAGATCGAATAAACTTAGAAGCTTGGCTATTTATCGTCCTGGTTGCAAAACACAAACCAACAACATATTCTCACATCACATTAACTGAGAGAGTAAAATTTGAAGTAGTAAAACCGAAAACACCTAAATAAAAACGTTGATTTTGTGAAGGATTATTAATTGTACAAACTTCTTCTTGTACACCTGACAGATTTGCGAAACAATCCCAATGCAGTCCAATTGGAGGAGCTTGGCTACGTACATACAAATCGAGATCATCGTTTTTCGGTTTCATTGTAATGGTAATTGACGATGCGCTTGCAACTAGATCAGGATTCAGCTGGTAATATTTCCACTGTCCTTTGATTACAATTCCGGTTGTTGAAAAACCATTATTAACGATGGGGATATCTGTTGCTGAAACATTAATTGTCTTCTGAATCAATACTTGCAAATCATACGTCGCACTCGTGTTATCACCTGTAATTCCAACAAAGACTGGCAGACCTTTCAAATCTTTCAGTAATACTCCACATTGTTCAGAATCTGTACCTCCGGGTTTATTTGATGGGCAACGGTCTTCACCATTGGATTTTGTAGGAAGTTCTCCAATTCCTATCAATAAATCAGCATCTGCATCCAGATTCATTAAATGTGCGACAAATTCAACGCCAAAGCCTTCATGATTTACTGCTGACGGCAATAAATATTCATCAGTTAAAGCCGGCAGGCTGGAAGAGTCGAACATATAGTAACGATACTGGTTGGATTCTACTGAACCGGGTATCACCCGGCCTAAAATCAGCTGCTGCGGCTGATCAATGCTCACTTGCTTGCTTTCAATAAAACTGGTCTCGATAACAAAATCAGTCGCCTCAACCCCATAAACACCAATCTCTGCAATTTCGCCACTTGCAAGCGCAATCAAGCAGGTTTCATCATTCACTGAAGCCAAAGCAGGTCTACAATCATATTCAGTTAACGATGGCTGCTGCACTTTACTCACATACAAATCAGCGTCTGCACCAAGCCCATTAATTGTTATCGTCACTTGTTTTGAACCTGCAACACCGATAACGCGACTACGACTCCATTGATTTTTTGCAACTGAATCAGCAAGTAGATGTTGACCAAGACAAACAAAGATCAGAAAGACACTCTTATAGAGCCAATATTTATTCAAACACAGTTCCATTAGTAGGTTCCTCAATACTTGTATGGCGGAGAAAATGAATACAATAAAGCGCACCCTACCACGTCAGATTGCAGCTCAGTGTTCACCCAGGCAGCCCTGATACATGAGTACAGTATAACATTCTTGCAGATCACTCTTGAAACCATCGCAGTTCAGCCTAGCCAACTTTCTTCTAACAATTACATGTCTGGATTTTCATGCAATGCTATGATGAACTGCCTGTTAAGGTAACATGACCGTCATTCTGATGAGGGAAAGAGAGATTGTGAAACAATTACATCGTAAAGATTTATTTGGATGGTCGGTTTTTGATGAGCAAAGAAATCTTGATTTTCATAGCGTTTTATGGATTAGAGAGCAAGACAATATCATGATTGATCCATTGCCGTTATCTGCGCATGACCAGACACACTTGAAAAAACTGGGTGGTGTCTCCACTATTATTATTACCAACAGTGATCATCTTCGTGATGCTGAATCAATTGCTGAAACGAATAAAGCTGTCATTTATGGTCCGGCTGGTGAGAAGGACAGCTTCCCAGTCACGTGTAATCGCTGGATATCGCACAAACAGGAGATTGTTCCCGGCTTAATTGCGTATGAAATGCAGGGTTCGAAAACGCCCGGGGAACTTGCATTGCTACTGGAACAAACCACCTTGATTACTGGTGATTTAATCCGCTGTCATCGTGGTGGTGAGCTGTGTTTGTTGCCTGCAGAAAAATTGATGGATGCTGGCAAAGCTGCTGATTCTGTCAGAGCAGTTGCTGCAATACCAACGATCGACACAGTCATCAATGGCGACGGCTGGCCTGTTTTTCATCATGGTCACGAAGCGCTCATGAAGTTAACAGATTCACTGTAGATCCGGATTCATTCATGCCAGGAGTAAATATGAAAAACAGTGATCATCAGTCTAAAAGCAAACTTACACTTCTGCAAACACTCGGCAGTGTGCTGGCGGCTTTTGGAGGCGTACAAAACATGGACAACCTGCGTCGGGATTTTAATTCAGACAGCGCATGGAGAATCGTGGCAATTGGTATTATCGTTACCGTTATCTTTGTACTGCTAGTCATTTTTGCGGCCCGACACGCTGCCAGCTAACCATGACTGAACGTGTAACAAGAAACTGATACAACAGACAAGCATGATATCTGTACTCAACTGTCAGAAGCCCGACCACATTCATTATTATCGATAGCTTTCGTGTGATTTATCTCGATCATAATGCGACCACACCACTTGATCCTGACGTTCTGGAATCGATGTTACCTTTTCTCGGGAATCAGTTCGGCAACCCTTCCAGCCTGTCCCGCCTAGGTCGAACTGCGCGTACAGCAATTGAAGTGGCACGTGAGCAAGTTGCGGCACTGGCCGGTGCGTCAGCAAGTCAGGTCATTTTCACCAGTGGCGGGACAGAAGCTAACAATCTGGCTTTATTAGGACTTAGTCAGGTTGCCAAAAAGGG
This sequence comes from Crenotrichaceae bacterium, assembly GCA_011322755.1. Classification (GTDB taxonomy): domain Bacteria; phylum Pseudomonadota; class Gammaproteobacteria; order Methylococcales; family DRLZ01; genus DRLZ01. The sequence continues at coordinate 1,474 of DRLZ01000048.1, read as the reverse complement.
CGCACTGGCAATCAGCGCGATTGAGCATCCTTCCGTCCTCAGTCCGGCACTTGATTATTTGAGTTATCAGGGATGGGATACCCATGTTTTACCTGTCAATACTTCAGGTATTGTTGACGTCAATACACTTGAAACAAGCAACATGGCTGATTTACGACTGATATCAGTGATGCTTGCCAACAATGAGACAGGTGTCATACAGGATATCGCCGGTATCGCGAATGACTGTCGAAAACATCACATCATGCTTCACACTGATGCTGTACAGGCATTTGGCAAAATACCTGTTAACTTCAAAACATTACATGTACACTCGATGTCTGTTTCTTCTCATAAAATCAATGGTCCCAAGGGTGTTGGCGCATTGATTGTCGATCCTGAAATTACTGTTCAACCGCTTGTGTACGGTGGCGGACAGGAGAAAACTATCCGCCCGGGAACCGAAAATGTGGCAGGAATTATCGGTTTCGGCAAAGCAGCGGAGCTTGCAGCTGTATCGTTAGAGCAACACATGCTATCCACCACACAACTCCGTGATGAACTGATTACCCGTTTGCTTAAACTGGATCATTGCACTATATTCGGAGTAAATGCACCGAGATTGCCAAACACAGTACAATTTGCAATCCAGAATGTTGATGGTGAAATGCTGCTAATGGCACTGGATCAAGCTGGCATTGCAGTCTCCAGCGGTTCTGCCTGTTCCAGCGCTTCAAAAGCACCAAGCCATGTATTGCAAGCAATGGGTGTTGATGAAATCACTGCTCGTGGAGCTATCCGAATCAGTTTTGGTTCAGCATCAACAACTGATAATATTGACAGTTTAATGGCTGTCATCAATCAACAATTATCATCCTGGATGTTTGACGATGAATGATCATACAGCCAACAAGCAAGACAAGGGAGATCGAATATGTCAGTTACGCTGAGTGATCGTGCTATTACCCAGATCAAATCACAACTGGAAAAACGAGGCAAAGGGGTCGGCATGCGCCTGGGGGTAAAAAAATCCGGTTGTTCAGGGTTTGCATATGTCATTGATTATGCAGATGAGGTGAGTGACGACGACCAGGTTTTCGATAATCATGGTGTAAAAGTTGTCATCAAGAATTCTGATTTGAACTTCCTAAACGGTATTGAGCTGGATTATACGCGCGAAGGAATCAGTGAAGCATTCCGCTTTAACAACCCCAATGTCAAGGCAACCTGTGGCTGCGGCGAAAGCTTCAATGTATAGATAAAAAATGCCTGTCAGCCTGTACCTTTGGAAACAAAAATATTGGCACATTAATAATACCGTTATCTAATCGACAAGTATAGAGTACAAACGCACTCGGTTCTTTCGCCATCATCACCTTTTTGTGCTCAACATCTGTCCAGGTTAAATCGAGTAATTTTCCGAAATTATTTAGCAAAGACAATTCCTGTCACCAAACCATATCATAATCATTATTTTGGTATACTCACTGTTCGT
>DRLZ01000047.1 GCA_011322755.1 Crenotrichaceae bacterium | reverse complement strand
TACGATTGATAAAGTTTTGTCAGCGCCTAAATTGATTCTTCCATCATTACAAGTCAATATAAGAGCAGGTGAATTTCCACCTGCAGAATCAAATGGTATTTCTTATCTGAAATTTCCTCTCAATAAACTAGGTAGTAAAGATTAATTGCAACTAATAACATAGCAATAGTGTTATCTATTTATTAAATACATTCTGAAAGCATGCTAATCAATGTGGTGAGAGACTCATGACGATATCTATTCAATCGGTTATTTTATCAGGTGGGTCTGGTACTCGCTTATGGCCTTATTCAAGACAAGCATTACCAAAACAATTCTTGCCGTTGGTTGGCGATCGAACCTTGCTACAGGAAACGGCGCTGCGTATTGATGGTTTGAAGTCATACTCGAATGAATTAGAAATATTACCAACAGTTGTTGTCAGTAATGAGTCACACCGCTTTCTGGTCGCGGATCAGCTCGCAGAGCTTGGATATCAGGACAGTACGATTATCCTCGAGTCGAGTGGTAGAAACACCGCGCCAGCATTAACAATTGCGGCTCAATTAGCATTGTCGAGAGGTGACGATCCAGTGCTAATCGTGATGCCTTCAGATCATATTATTGAAGATGTTGAAGGCTTTCAATCCTTGCTCATGCATGCGGCAGAACTCGCTGATAAAGGTCGGTTGGTGACATTTGGTATTGTTCCAGATAAACCAGAGACTGGTTTTGGCTATCTTTTAAAAGGGCGTGCAATTGATGATCAGGCGTTTGAGCTCAGCCAGTTTGTTGAGAAGCCTGATCTTGAAACAGCAAAAACCTATCTGGCTTCGGGAAATTATCTTTGGAATAGCGGAATTTTTGTTGTTAAAGCCTCAGTCTGGATAGATCAGATTACGCAGCTTCAGCCTGCGATTGCCACTGCATGTAACAAAGCTGTCCAGCAAGGGCAGACCGATGGTGTGTTTTTCAGAGTCGATGCGGAAAATTTTGATCAGTCGCCGAGTGATTCGATCGATTATGCGGTGATGGAGAAATTATCGGTCGCTGACAGTAAGCAACTGTCAGTGGTAATTCCTATGGATGTTGCCTGGTCTGACCTGGGATCCTGGACTGCATTGGCAGGCACATGTGTCGCTGACCCAGATGACAATGTCACACAAGGTGATGTCGTCATGAAACAGGCCCAAAATAATGCAGTTTTTGCCCAGGAACGCCTGGTTGCTGTAGTTGGTGTCGATGATCTGGTCATTGTGGAAACACGCGATGCGGTGCTGGTTTCTCACAAAGACAATGTACAAGACGTAAAATCTATCACAGAACATCTGCATAGTACGGGTCGATCTGAGCATGTTTTTCACAGCAAGGTTCATCGACCTTGGGGTTATTTCGAATCAATTGATACGGGTGAGCGATATCAGGTGAAGCGCCTCACAGTCAAGCCCGGAGCATCACTTTCATTGCAAATGCATCATCATCGAGCCGAACATTGGGTTGTGGTCAGCGGCACTGCAAAAGTCACACGAGGCGAAGAAACCTTCCTGATCTCGGAAAATGAATCCACTTACATCCCGATTGGTGTTCAGCATCGTCTGGAAAATCCAGGTAAGGTTAGGCTGGAGATTATTGAAGTACAATCAGGAAGTTATCTTGATGAAGATGATATTGTACGTTTTGAAGACAGTTATAACAGGATAGATACATAGCATTCAGGCATGATAGTCAATGTTGCGATTACGCTGCCATTTTTAATCGAAAAGACGGGTTGCCGATTACTCAGAAGCTTGTTTGCTAATCAATTTTTTTCTCACCAGATCTGTATGTAACAGCAGTTGATACAGCTGATCGGCATAGGATAACGGTGTTTTTACCTTTTCGACTTCGTTATCGATGCGCTTGAGTTGTGTCAGTAGCTGCTGAATTTGATCAGTCGATAACTCCTTGTCTTGGGAGATTTTTGAATCAGTTTCTTGCAATTCTTCATACCATCGGTAAATTCTTGAGCGTACACGCCAGCGGTACAGTGGTGGCATCAGTTTGAACAGCGGGATCATCACAGCAATGAGTGGTAGCAAAAACACAATCATTCTGTCAATTAACACAGCTGCCCAGAATGGCAGATAGCGCATCAGAAAGGGCGGGCCTTTTTTGTAAAAACGTTCAGCAACATCACTTAAAGGATATGCCAGGTTTTCTGGAGCAGGGAATGTGCCTGGCTTTGTAAACAGGCTTGCGCCACTGTGAACTTCTTGTGCGGCTTGTAAAATCAGTACGCTGACACCCGGATGCATGTCATTGCGGATAACCAGATTGCTGGTTGGTGCAAGCAATGTTTTAGTCTCGGTTGGCAGGTTATCAGCGAGGTTAATAATTCCTCTTGCCAATGTGAGTTCTGATAGAAATGGCAATAATCGACTGTAGGCAAGTGCGCGTTTGAGGCTGAATAATTCAACTGTATTTTGCTGAAGTAGTTGTTGAATGATTGGTGACTCTGCTGCTGCAACAATAAATCCGGCATCAATTGAACCATTAGCTAATGCTGTTGCTGTTTCATTGGCGGATAGTGAAACCAGCTGTGCATTGATTTCATCAATCCCGTTTAACGACAATAATTGCTTGGCGAGCATGTGTGTGCCACTGCCTGATTTGCCAATTGCTATCTTTCGCTGCTTGAAACCGTTGAGTGTTTCAGGCGTGAATGATTTTTTGACAAAAACCCAGATTGGTTCGTAATAGAGGCTTCCAAGTGAAAACAGCATGTTTTCTGCAGGAGTGTTGACCGGAGGTGTGCTGGTGCCGCCTTGAACAAAGGCAAGATCGGCTTGTTTGTTTTTCAGGCGTTGTATATTTTCCAGTGAGCCAGATGAATCAAGAATATGAAGGGTAATATTGTTCCGTTTGAGTATTTCCTTGTATCGCAATGCATAGAGATAATAGGCGCCGTTTCTGTTGCCAGTGGAAATGGTAATGGTATCTGGAGGACCTGGTTTGGTAAAACGTGATGTTAACCAAAATGCTGCTGACACAAGCATAACGGTAAGTAAAACTGATTTGAGGAGATCACTGTTTTGAGTAACAAATTTCATGATGTACCGGAAAATGAGTTAGGCAGTTAGTAAAAATACTGTGGCCAGGTGTGAATCGAAAGGCGAGAACGAAACAAGCGGTTTATGTCAGCATTAGCAGATAGAAAATTGATAGAACAGGCAAACTTATTTTGAATTATCTGGGTTGTGCCGATGAGCTGCATTTTTTGGATTTCTAAAAATTAATGGCTGATCCTCATTGTTGAGGTCATTCTCTTGTGTGGTTTCGGTGATGGAGGTAATGGTCGCATGATCCGGTGATTTGGAGCACACAGGATCGGCTGCATACATATCACCAGTTAGCATGTAGGCCTGGCAGCGGCAACCTCCATAATCCCTGGTTTTTTCCGGGCAACTGCGACAGGGTTGTTTCATCCATTCATCACCTCTAAACCAGTTAAAAGCAGCTGATTGATTCCAGATTTCGTTAATGCTGAACTCGCGAACATTGGGTAATTGCATGTCCGGCAGCTGTGCTGCAGCATGACAGGGCAGGGCGGTACCATCTGGGGCAATGGTTAAAAATGTCGTCCCCCAGCCATTCATGCAGGCTTTAGGGCGATCTTCATAATAGTCTGGAACCACATAGTAAATTTTCATTTTGCCTTCCAGCTTTTGTTTGTACTGCTGGGCGATATTTTCGGCTTCAGTAAATTGCTCTTTTGTGGGTAGTAATTGGTCGCGGTTACGGTGTGCCCAGCCGTAGTATTGAGTATTGGCAAGTTCCAGATAATCTGCGTCGAGTTCGATGGCAAGTTCCAGAATTTCTCGCATTTGATGAATATTCTGGCGGTGGATGACCACACACAACACCATTGGGTAGCCATGTTTTTTGACCAGTCGTGCCATGTCTTTTTTTTGCTGGAACGCCTGTGTTCCAGCAAGAAAGTCGTTGACTTCGGCGCTGCTTGCCTGGAAGCTGATCTGGATGTGGTCGAGGCCAGCGTTTTTTAGTTCGAGAATACGTTTTTCATTGAGAGTGAGCCCTGAAGTAATGAGATTTGAATAATAACCAAGCTCACGCCCATGGCTGACAATTTCGACCAAATCCTGCCTGACCAAAGGCTCGCCGCCAGATAGTCCGAGTTGCACTGCGCCCATTTTCCGGGCTTCACTGAGTACTCGTTTCCAGTCGTCTGTACTCAGCTCATTGTTATAATCCGGGTAGTTGATGGGGTTGGAGCAATAAGGGCATTGTAACGGGCACGCATAGGTTAGCTCGGCTAACAGCCAGCGTGGTGGGGTGATATCAGGTTTGTTTAATCCAGCCATTATCGAATGCCACTTGAATAAATTCGTGTACATCATCAGTGATATTCTGGACGTTGAATAATTGCTCCAGACGGGCAACAATCTCATCGAAACAGAGTTCACCTGTACACAGCTTGAGAATTTCAGCAGATGTTTGGTTTAATTCCACCATCCCTTCAGGGTAAAGGATAACATAAGCATTTTGAGCTTCTTCCCATTGTAGCCGATGGCCGGGCGCCAGGTTGATGCTGAGCGTTGTGTTAAATGCCATTATTTGGTCTCGTTGATACCTTTGTAGGGTGGTCTGTCGAGTATATAGGCAAGATACATGGCATCAGCCATTGACCAGAGTATATCCAGTTTGAGTTTTAGTATGCTGATTGCGTGCTCTTGTTGCTCTCTGGTTTTGAACCAGTCCAGTGTAATGTCCAGTCCGTGTTGTACATCACGACGCGCCTCACTGAGACGTTTTCGGAAATAACTCAAGCCTTCTGAGCTAATCCACGGGTAATGATCGGGCCAGTTATCCAGGCGTTGCTGGTGAATTCTGGGTGCGAACATTTCAGTCAGTGACGATGCAGCAGCTTCGTGCCAGTCGGCTGTGCGGGCAAAGTTGAGGTAGGCTTCGACAGCAAAGCGAACGCCGGGTAAAACATGTTTCAGTGAAACAATCTCGTCCCGACTCATTCCCACAGCGATTCCGAGCTGAATCCACGCCTCTATGCCTCCCTGATCATCTTCATAGCCATCATGATCGAGAATGCGTTGTACCCATAAGCGTCGGGTTTCGCGATCCGGGCAGTTCGCCATAATCGCAGCGTCCTTGCGGGGGATGCTGATCTGGTAATAAAAGCGATTGGCAACCCAGCCCTGAATTTGTGCCTTATTTAATTCCCCTTGATACATCATCACGTGGTAGGGATGGTTGATATGGTAATAACATTCCATGTCACGCAGACGTTTTTCAAATTCATCTCGTGACCAGGGTTGTTTATCTGCGGTGTTCATAGATGTTTTACAACTCTATTTCTAGTCCATCAAAGGCAACTTCAATCCCATGCTGAGTGAGAATGTTGCGTTGCTCGGATTGCTCATCAAGAATTGGATTCGTGTTATTGATATGGATCAGTACCTTGCGTGGTTTCTCCAGTGCATCCATTACTTCAATCATACCGCCTGAACCCGATTGAGGTAAATGACCAATTGAACGAGCAGTTTTTTTAGATACGCCAGCATCAATCATTTCAGAATCAGTCCAGAAGGTGCCGTCAACCAGTATACAATCAGCATTCGTCATCGCAGTTTCGACCTGCGGTTCAATTTCACCAAGACCTGGAGAATAATAAAGTGTTTTTCCAGTTGAAATTTGTTTAACAAGAATGCCGATATTATCACCTGCATGGGGATTTTCACGATGTGGAGAATACGGTGGGGCTTTGCTTTTTAACGCGTGTGTATAAAAACACAAATCATCAATACCAGGGATAGTAAAAGCACTACCATCAAAAGGGATTTCATGGTGGTTGATGCCGCAAAAATGTCCGAGCATATTAAATATAGGGAAGCCTGACTCAAGATCGTCACGTACCATGCGGGTACAATAAATCTCCAGCGGCTTGGGTGATTCTCGCAGAATCAATAAACCAGTGGTATGGTCAATTTGTCCATCGCATAAGACAACAGCTGATATTCCAGTATCACGGACACCATGATGTGGCTGGATGCCAGGGAATGCTTCGATTTGAGCACGAATATCAGGTGAGGCATTAAATAGTACCCAATGCTCGCCATCGTTGCTGATAGCAATGGATGACTGAGTGCGCGGAGTTGCTTTAATGGTTTGGTTGCGCACGCCACTGCAGTTATTACAATTGCAGTTCCATTGCGGGAAGCCGCCGCCAGCGCCTGAGCCAAGTACTCTGATTATCATGTGGAGGCCTGATTATAATGGGTTGATATTGCTGTTGTTCGTCATGGCACAGACAGGAACATTGTTGTGTTGAATCAGTTAGACAAACAGTCATTTCCAGTGCTGGAAATAAAAACGGGGCTCCATACACATGGAACCCCGTTTTTCCAGTAACAAATCTGTTATCGGTTGTAGATGTACATTGTGACTTCGAAGCCAAAACGAAGATCTTTGTAAGTTGGTTTTTCCCATTTCATATAAGCTACCTCAAGTATGCTGATGTAATGAATAAAGATCCGGTGCTGACAACCAGATCAATCACCACTAACTGTGGATATCGTGTAGAAGTATACTCTGTGAGCTTTGCTTGTGCAACACTAGCCATAGAATGTATTTGACTAATTTATAGAGGATTCATAAACCAGTGTGGCACAATAATAAGTGATCGATAAAGAACAGCTATGATAACGACTTTTCGCAGAGCTGAATGACGACTTGAACGTCTATTTTTTGTATCTGGCTAACAGGAAAATTTAACAATTGAAAATTCTTGCATTAGAAACAGCAACAGAAGCCTGTTCAGCCGCACTATTGATCGATAGTGAAGTTGATGAACGATTTCAAATAACTCCTAGAGAGCACAGTCAATTCATATTGCCAATGGTTGATGAGTTGATGCATCAGGCCGGTATGTCAGTATCACAGCTTGATGCTATTGCCTTTGGTCGCGGTCCCGGATCGTTTACGGGGGTACGTTTAGCTGCTGCGGTGACACAAGGAATAGCATTCGCAGCTGATTTGCCCGTTTTGCCTGTTTCAACACTTGCGGCAATGGCTGAGGATGCTTTTCGTAAGAACACTGTAGATTGTGTATTTACAGCAATAGATGCGCGGATGAAGGAAATTTACTGGGCTGTTTTTACCAGACAAAACACTGTGCTTGTTGAAAATCAAAAAGAATCTGTTTTAGCGCCTGAATGTGTGGAATTTATCGGCAATGACAAAGGGATTGGTGTTGGTAGTGGCTGGACTACATATCATCACATCTTGACCGAAAAATTAAGTTCAAATCTAACAGGGATTACATCTGATTGTTTTCCGCATGCGGCATCGGTTGCCCGCCTTGGTGCGAAATTGTTGCAAGCAGATGGCGCAGTGTTATCGCAACAGGCAATACCCCTCTACTTGCGTAACAACGTGACCCATCGGAGTGGCAGACAATAATTTGAAGAATTGACGCTGTCGTAAACTGGATTTTGTAACCATCTCGTGTGAGTGGGTATTTATCAGTAAGATGTAAGATTTCCAGAGACATTAAATACAAATTATCAGCTGTTCGTTTAATCAGATGCCAGTTGAGAGCCGATGAAGACGATAGCCATGTTGATAGATAGGGACTAATTTCCAGCCATTTTCTGAACAAATGTCCAGTTTTTTTCTGATTCGGCTCATATGAGTATCCACAGTCCGAGTGCTGATCTCATTGTTTTTCCCCCAAACATGTTTCAAAATATAATTCCTAGATAAAACGCGCCCATAGTTTCGGAACATAAACACTGCAAGATCAAATTCAATATGTGTCATAGGGATGTTTTTACCATCTTTTAAAATAACACGTTGGCTACGGTCAATGCTGTATGGGGCGAGAGATAATATTGTGTTGCTATCATCAGCTATCGTTGATCGCCGAGTCAATGCTTCAATTCTTGCTAGTAACTCTCTATGTCTGACAGGCTTTATCATATAGTCATCGGCTCCTAGGTGTAGCGCTTGAACGATATCCTCCTCCCTATCCATTTGGCTGATAAAAAGAATAGGAATTCTCCATTCAAGATTTTCCCTGGCCCAATGCAAAACATCAATTCCATTTAAATCTGGAATTATCCAGTCAAGTAATAGTAGATCATACGTGTTGTTTTTGACTGCATGGGTAAATGCATGGCCACTTTCAAAGCAGTTGCAGACATGTCCGCCTTGGAATAACCATTCTGCAATAATCACGGCTTGAGCTTGATCATCTTCTAGTAATGCAATATTCACATTTTCCTCTTACGAGTTATAAAATAGAAACAGTTGGGGTATACCCCGCTAAATATAATTCTAACATTATAGACGGAATAAATGTTGCTTGTGCGTTTTATAGAACGATATAAATAATTTAACTGTTACTCATATAAGAAACAGGTTTTTGACGTGCAGATAGTTGATTCTTGAGTTGTGTGGCTAGTATGTG
>DRLZ01000046.1 GCA_011322755.1 Crenotrichaceae bacterium | reverse complement strand
ATCATAACCGGTTCGCATACCGGAATGAATCACAACGATTGCAGGTTGATACCCGAGCACCGAAAAAGTATGAGCAGCGCTGATATTAACGGTATTGGCTTAATTGGAAATTTCTTCCATCATTCCCTCGATTTGTAGTCTGGCCAGTTCATTCATCTCGCGTACTGTTTTATTATGTGGATCGATAGCAGTGCCAATCTTGATGGTAATATTGCCAGGGATTTTAAGAATACTGTTCCGTCGCCAACAGATACCTGAATTAAGCGCTACAGGGATTAAAGCATAGCTGGATTGCTTGGCTAACATGGCTCCACCGGGTTGGTATTTACAGGTTTTTCCTGGGTCGACCCGGGTGCCTTCCGGAAAAATCACCACCCATAATCCTTGCTCCAGTCGCGCTGTTCCCTGTTCTATAACCTGTTTTAAAGCTTTGCGGGCATTGCCGCGATCAATCGCTATTGGGTTGAATGCATGCATACCCCAGCCTATGATCGGAATGCGGAGTAACTCCTGTTTGAGAATGAATGTGTTGACAGGGGGGAACTCTTTTTTAAACATCACCACTTCCCAGGCTGATTGATGTTTGCTGTAGAGAATTGCATTGTTGGCGGGTAAGTTCTCAAGCCCTTCAATGTGATAATCCAGCCCGCAAATATATTTAGCTGCATTGACGACATAACTCGCCCACCAGCGGGAAAAAATGTCACGTTTTTGAATCGGCAACAATAATGCAAGGTAGACAACAGGAGCCCAGAGTATGGCAGAGATAAACACTGCAATATAAAACAGGATAGAGCGGATGTAGCTAATGAAAATGTGTGGACTTGATAATAGCGATGCTTGCTTCATAAAGATTCTCGTAAACCGGGATATTTGTTGTTCTCAACTGGCGAACAATTCTCTCACCTTTTCCGGTTCTAACCAATATTGGTTTTGCATTGACCGCACTGGCTGCTTGCAAATCACGCATGGAATCTCCTATAACAGGGATGCCGGGTAAATCGATACCATGTTCTCGAGCGAACTGTTTAAACAGCCCCGGTTTAGGTTTTCGGCACTGACATTGATCATCAGGACCATGAGGACAATAATAGATTGCAGTTATTTTGCCACCAGCTTTATCCACTTCTGATTGCATTTTGTCATGAATTGCCTGCAAGGTCTCCAGAGTAAACAAGCGACGTGCGATGCCAGATTGATTGGTAATGACAACAACCTTGTAATTATGCTGATTTAACAGTGCAATTGCTTCCAGGCTGCCATCAATTGCTTGCCATTCATCTGCTGATTTAATAAAAGAGTCTGAATCATGATTGATAACACCATCGCGATCCAGAATAATGTAACGGGTCATTGTCTTTGTTTTTTCATCTTTCGACGAATTTGCATTGCAACACCGATATGGGCAACATCATGAGTCCACTGCGGCAATATCATCGAAATGGCGATGCCTTCAAGTTCTGAAACAACGCCCAATGCAATGCAAATCCATAAATAAGGCTGTGTCGTATCAAAACCGATTATCGCAATAGTCGCAATAACCAGAGATGCGCCAAACAGGCGGGCGCTGATTGCATGGTAGCTAGCACCTCGCCCGAAGCGAACCCAATCAAGCGGATATCTCACAGTTTCCAGACCAATCACCAGTCCAATTCCAAAAAGATGATTGAGGATGATTTCCTTGTCGATCAACCACAGTGAGCCTAAAATCGCCAGTGCGTAGAATGTATCAGCCACACTGTCAGCTTGACGTAACCCGGCTGTCACCACACCCCAACGGCGTGCCAGTTTTCCATCATACCAGTCTGATAAAACTGCAATCGCAAACTGCAACAACCAAATCCAGCGTGGATAGCCATGGTAAGCCAGAAAAACAGCAAGCGGGGCAAGTGTAGCGCGAAGCAGTATCAATGCCCAGGGGATGTAGGTCAGCCATTTCACAATTTTAATACGATCGGTGTCCTAGCCTTGTTTGTCGTAGTATAACCTGTACTCTCTACAATGATCAGAAGGTGCATATGTTGTGTATTATGTCCTTTCACCATTGCCTAGTGGGGCATCAGATGATTCCCAGTTGCCTGCAGATCGATGTAACTCAACCCACTGACTTTATTACTTTTGTTTGGTTGTGTTGTGCTAACAGTAGTCTTGTAAAAATATTTCAGTTGCTGTATCGCGCATTCCAGCCTGTTTCCGGGTATAAACATCATCGATTGAACATTTAACTTATTCGTCTGTATTTATTGTTAACTTGGTATCGTTGGTTTGAGTTGACCGGTACTATATGTCGCTGAAAAAATACGGATACAATACCGAATGGTTACTGATATTACCTGACCACTACATCGCATACATGAAAAAATACTATACTTAACAGAGACATCAATGTTAAGGAGACTCGGAAGAAAAAATGTTAATAGAATCAGAAAGTGAGAACTTGGTAATTTGTGAAATAATTGGTCTCGCTGGAGTGGGAAAAAGTTCTGTCCTTGCGGAATTACAGAATAGAAATCTTGGAAATGTGAATGTTTCTCTCAGTAGACTATCTAGTTGGACTCTAAAATTAGTCGCTCTACTAAAGGTCTTGCCCATCTATTTTATTATTTTGTTTAATAGAAAAATCAAGAATCGTCCCGATTATGCAGTACATAGAATTAAGCAAGCCGCGTTATTTTTGGAGCTACGTGTCATGATTTATTTACAACTCGGGATTGATCTTCTTTCCCAAGACGAAATTGTACACAAAAATCGTGCTCTAATATTCGATCAAGGGCCTGTTTTTAAATTGGCTACTTTATATCTTTTTGGCTCAACTCAATACAGTCCGACAGCAATGCGTTGGTGGGAAAATATGGCAGACGCATGGGCTGCACATATCACTCATTATGTTTCATTGACAGCAGGTGTTCCTGTTTTACAAAAACGTGTTTATAACCGAGAGTCTAATCACACATTGAAAGAATTATCTGATAAAGAAGCAAATCATTTTATATCGGACTACATTAAGACTTTTGATCTTCTTAAGGAGAAATACTTTAATCGTCAGGAAATTGTACATACTACAATAGATACAGAGATACACGATCTGAAAACCGTTACGAGTAAAGTAACTGAGGTCATACTCACAGCAAACAAAATACAAACTGTTTAGTAATCATCGACTAAAGTCGATGGGGGTGGCTTCAGTGATCACAAGTCCGGAACATTACAGACTGAAGCTTTTTTTTCAATCTCACAATTTGAATTCAATTGTTATTCTGGTAAGTTATTTGAAGGTCACTACTGTATGCCGTAGGGCTCAAAATGCCAGATAGTTCTGGTTACAATAGGTGGTGACGATATAGCAATGCTGTTTATTAACCTGAATCCGCAGTGAAGTCACGGATTCAGGTAATAATACGAAATGGATTGACTTGTCGATAGATGGTTGTTGCTGTGACTAGCAGGTTGACGCGAATGATTATTTCTATAGACACATGCATTGCCACAGATCTGGACAGGAAATTGATTTTTAGTACTGTAAACTATCGTTATGAATAGTTATCAACTTTCCACGGAGTGGGGATGATGATGTGAGTCAATACGACACAATCAAAGTGTTTGTCCTGTGAACTGCAATTTACCAATATCTGCAATTCGTAAAAATAACTGCTGTGTTTTCTGGAGCAATGCCAGTCGATTGGTTTTTAGTTCCGGATCATCTGCCATCACCATGACATGGTCAAAAAAGTCATCAACCGGTTGTTTTAAAGCAGCGAGCTGTTGTAGTGCGGCAGTGTAATTGTAGTCACTTAGTAGTGGCTCAACACCTGTCTGTGCCTGCAGGGTTGCTGAATAGAGATTGTGTTCTGCCGGCTCGGTCAGAATATTTTCACTGACGCTGTTACTTACTGTGTGTTCAGCTTTTCTCAGAATATTACGAATACGTTTGTTAGCCGCTGCCAGACTGACGGCTTCCGGTAAGCTTCGGAAGCGTTGAACAGCTTCCAGTCGCCGCATAAAATCAACTGGGCGTGTCGGGTTGACTGTTCTCACTGCGTCAAATTCATCTGGCAAATAACCTTGGTCAAGACAATAACCGCGCAATCGATCGAGCAGAAATTCAATCACTTTGGATTCAGTGTCTTTTTCGATTTTGTTATGTGTTTGTTGTGCAAGGCCATGCTTGACCAGCTCAATAAGATCCAGCTCAAGATTTTTTTCAACCAGAATACGCAAAATCCCAAGCGCAGCACGGCGCAGACCATACGGGTCTTTGACTCCACTTGGTATCATGCCGATACTAAAAATACCAACCAGCGTGTCCAGTTTGTCTGCCAGCGAGAGGATTTGACCTGTGGTTGTTGTTGGCAATTCTCCACCTGACTGACGCGGCATATATTGTTCTTGCAAAGCGGCTGCTACTTGTTCGTGTTCACCATCCTCAAGCGCGTAATAACGCCCTGTAATACCTTGCAGAGTGGCAAATTCACCGACCATATCGGTCAGTAAATCTGTTTTGCTGAGATGCGCGGCACGTACTGCCACTTTGGTATCAGCATTGAGCTGCCTTGCTATGTTCTGACTGATGTTTTCCAGTCTACTGGTTTTATCGAGCATGCTGCCGAGTTTGATTTGTTCGACAACATTATCCAGTTCTGCGACACGCTGCTGCAGCGGTTTCTTTCGATCCTGGTCCCAGAAAAAAGCAGCATCGCCAAGTCTTGGGCGAATCACGCGTTCATTGCCTTGTCGAACGATCTTTGGATTGCTGGAGTCAATGTTTAATATGGTAATGAAATGTGGCAGCAGTTTACCCTGGGCATCTTTTACCGGTACATATTTCTGGTTGGTCTGCATGGTGGTAATCAACACTTCAGCAGGCAAGCCGAGATACTGTTTTTCAAAGTTGCCGACCAAAGCAACTGGCCATTCAACCAGAGCCGTGATTTCATTCAGCAAGGCATCGTTGTATTGGGGTATGCCACCGAGTGTGTCACTTTGGATTTGAATCTGGGTTTTGATGTGATCGCGCCTGGTGTCAAAATCCGCAATCACATAACCGTCTTTTTGCAAGCAGGACAGATAGTCTGATGGGGCAGGAATGGAAATGGCTTGCGGAGCATGAAAGCGGTGGCCATAAGTCAGGCGATCTGCCGTGAGTCCAAGAACCTGTGCCTGAATCACATCAGAACCATACAAGAGCATAAGCCAGTGGACAGGTCGGACAAATTGATGATCGCTATCACCCCAGCGCATACGCTTTGGTATCGGTAAACTGTTCAGACTTTGATTGAGTATCTCTGGCAACAACTGCTGCACTGTCTGACCTTTGCTGAGCTCGCGGAAACACAGCCATTCGCCTTTATCTGTTTTAAGTCGTTGTAATTGTTCAACCGTTGTTGAGTTGGTCTTGGCAAAACCCAACGCAGATTTGGTCGGCTTACCGTCCGCATCAAACGCTGCGCGAACTGGCGGGCCACGACGTTCTACTTGCTGGTCTGGCTGGCTGGCGGCGAGCTGCTTGATTAATACAGCAAGTCTGCGTGGTGTTGCATAAGCGATGATCTCACCATGTTCCAGCACTGTCTCATCAAGACGTTTGCTGATTTCATGGCGCAATGCGTCACGCAGTTTTAACAGCGCCTGAGGAGGAAGTTCTTCGGTTCCCAGTTCAAACAGACAGTCTTGATAAGCGGTCATGATGCCACCTCCACCCCGGTTGCCTTTGTATCTCCCTGTAACATTGGAAAGCCAAGTGCTTCGCGGCGTTGATAATACGCCTGTGCGACGCCTGTTGCCATATTGCGTACTCGCAAGATATAGCGTTGGCGTTCTGTAACCGAGATTGCATGCCGCGCATCCAGAAGGTTGAATGCGTGAGATGCTTTCAACACCATTTCGTATGCAGGCAAAGGTAAATCTTTTTCCAGCAATTGATCACATTGCTGCTCGCATTCGTTGAAAAACTGAAACAAAAATTCAACATCAGCATGTTCAAAGTTATACGCTGACATTTCGACTTCATTTTGGTGAAAAACATCGCCGTAACTCACATCACCTTGTGGGCCATGTGTCCAGACCAGATCAAACACGCTTTCAACATCTTGTAAATACATGGCGATACGCTCAAGACCATAGGTAATTTCGCCAGAAACAGGTTGACAATCCAGCCCGCCGACTTGCTGAAAATAGGTAAACTGGGTGATTTCCATGCCGTTTAGCCAAACTTCCCAGCCCAGACCCCAGGCGCCAAGTGTTGGCGACTCCCAGTTGTCTTCAACAAAACGGACATCATGTTCCAGCAAATCTAGGCCGAGAAATTGCAGTGACTCGAGATAGAGTTGCTGAATATTTTCAGGAGAAGGCTTCATCAGCACCTGGAACTGGTAATAGTGTTGCAGACGGTTCGGGTTTTCTCCGTAGCGACCATCGGTTGGTCGGCGACTTGGCTGAACATAAGCTGCATTCCAGGGTTCAGGACCAATTGAGCGAATAAACGTTGCCGGATGGAAAGTGCCTGCGCCAACTTCCATATCCAGTGGTTGTAAAATGGCACAACCTTGCCTGCTCCAGTAATCCTGAAGCGCAAGAATTACACCTTGAAATGTAGATACATCGGGTGTCATCTGATTTTGGTTTGTCACAATATGCGGGGTTTGTTGAAAGAATGTACTTTGTCAAAACGATACAGAGGGTGGTCTACTCGTTATGCATTGAGTCTGAAAGCAATCAGCAATACGCTTCCTGTTTAAAGGAAGACATAGAATATCATTGAATTGTTGTTTGGTCAGTTTTTGATGTGAGCATTGCCAATCTTTGTTCCACAAATGGCAATCGTGTACCGGATTCAGTCAGTTTTTCTGCAATTGCCTGATACAGCTTTGTTGCAGTAACGCTGTCGCCAGCGTGGTCGATTGCCATTGCCTGACCGACCCGATAGCTTAATTTAAGAGGATTAATTGCTGATAACTGCTGATACAAATAAGCTGCTTTTGTGTAATCTCCAAGCTGATCATCAATTGATGCTGCCAGCACCATAAGTTCTTCATCTTCGTGAAAGGAATTCAAGGCATTGTTTAAAATAACTGAAGCGTATTGCAAATCACCATCTTGTATCGACATACGGGCACGCATTGCAACAAACACGGGGGAATCAGAGTTGTTGATTATGGCTTGATCCAGTGCATCTCTGGCTAATGTACGCTGTCCGTTATCCAATAGGTTTTGTACCAGTTGAAGTCGCGCATCATTGTACTGAGGATCTATCAACAACGCATTCATCAAATGCAGAGTAGCACCTTCAGAATCATTCTGTTGACTGGCTTTGTTGGCGAGAACGAAGTGTTCCAGTGCTTTGATTGGCTGAGTTCCACCCGCGCTATTATCAACGGGTGTGACTGTATTTAAATCTGTTGTTGCAGAATTGGCAGCGGGTTCATATCGGTCAACATTATTTTCGATCCCCGGCTTGGCCTGGTAGGATTCGATCTGGCTTTGCAGAGGAATAATAACCACCTCGTCATTTAATAACAAATCAAGGCTACCCAGCAACAGAACACTAGAAAAGAAAATAAAAACAAAATTCAAACTAAAATCTCCTTACATACATGAAGTATAGATTGATTTTTAAACAGCGATAGTGATCTAAAAATGATTTATCAGGTAACGGTTTTGCGCTATCACACATAGCCACCGCTCATCTTATTCAATTACATTGCGATGCGAGTGAAATACAAGAGATATCAGCACTCTTAAATTCTGTGTTCAGATCATTTTCCATACCAGCTAATCAACTGGGAATATATATCAACGCTGTCACCAGAATTTTGAGTGAAAATGAACCGAGCAAAAACAATGCCTGTAGAAACACACCTGTGTATTTACAGCGCCACAAACAGAAACTAGATAGTTGTTCCCTGTTTTTTCCAGACTGTCGAGATAAGACTGGTAATCTTGTACTCGTGATAACAGACTTTTCTAATCCTTGAGCACGAAAGTGACTTTCAACCGCACCTGATAAGAAACAATTTTGCCATTTTTAATATCTACACTTTGATCAGATATCCATGCACTCTTCAGGTTTTTTAACGTCTTACTGGCACGCTTTACACCTTTTGCGACTGCATCATCAAAACTTTTATCTGATCTGCTGATTACTTCAGTAACTCTAGCAACTGACATGTCAATCTCCTTAAATTTAAGTTGGTCATTATGAGAAAAAATTGATTAATGCCGCGTACAATCAAAGCTGGCATTGACCCACAATTTTACTATCTCAAACACAGTTAATCTGTGTCTGCTGTTAATAATAACACTTTATACCATAAGCTTAGAGAGTTTTCTTCATGATTACTTTGAAGAACAAGCTGCAATTGAAAATTTTCTAACTCACTGGTCGTGGGTTAAAGTTTGATACAATGACCCGGTTTTTTCAATGAAAGCTCGTTTAGCTATGAAACGTCCGATTAAAGCCATTGCTCTGATTTCAGGAGGACTGGATTCTCTGTTAGCAGCAAAAGTTATTCAAGAACAAGGTGTTGTTGTTGAGGGTATTAATTTCTTCACTGGTTTTTGTGTTGAAGGGCACACCCATGCGATTCGCAAAAAAGACAAGGACAAACTGAAACGCAATAATGCGCTGTGGGTTGCTGAGCAACTGGATATGCCACTGCATATTGTTGATATTATTGAAGAATATAAAGATGTTGTAATTAATCCTCAGCATGGGTATGGGGCGAACATGAACCCATGTCTGGATTGCAAAATTTTTATGGTTTCCAAGGCCATGCAGTGGATAGCTGACAGCGATTACGAATATGATTTTATTATCACTGGCGAAGTGATTGGTCAGCGTCCAATGTCTCAGCGCAAGGAAACCATGCCTGTGATTGCTGAACAATCAGGAGCAAATGATCGGTTGTTGCGTCCATTGTGCGCTAAAAATCTGCCGCCAACACTGCCTGAACGTGAAGGCTGGGTGGATCGGGAAAAACTGTTTGATTTTAGCGGTCGAAACCGCAAGCCACAAATGGCACTTGCCGAACACTATGGGTTTACTGATTATGCGCAACCGGCTGGTGGTTGTTGTTTTCTAACCGATAAAAATTACTCATCCAAACTGGCAGATTTATGGCAGGCACGCGGAGAACGTGCTTATGAACTGGATGATATTATGTTGCTCAAAGTTGGCAGACATATCCGTCCTAAATCACATTACAAAATGATTGTGGCGAGAGAAGAAGGTGAAACCCGTTTCTTGCAGGGCTATAAAAAACAATTCCCTCATCTCCAGCCGATTAGCCATAACGGACCATTGACGTTGCTGGACGGAATGCCAACAGCGGCTGATCTGGAACTGGCGGCGCAGATTACAGCGCGTTACAGTCAGGGGCGAGATGCAGAATCAGTCACTGTTGAAATTATGTTTGAAGGAGAAACTTCTACATTACAGGTTAGCCCGCTTGCAGCACATGAAATTTCACCGGACTGGATGATTTAATGTCAGTGTTAAAACAACTCGACGCACGCAATTTGCTGTGTCCCTTACCTGTTATTCGAACTCAGAACATGGTTAAATCACTTCATCCAGGTGACACACTTGAAGTGGTTGGTACTGACCCCGGGATTCTTAACGACATTCCTGCATGGTGTCGAATCAGCGGGCATGAAGTATTGGAACAGCATAGCGGGGATAATGAATATGTTATCAGCTTGAAAGTTGGTGATCGGCTGCGCGGTACATCGTGATCGTTTCTCATGTCAGCAATTAGACAGCAGGCGAAAGAAAAAAGAAAAGCCACGTTGATTGCAGCGTTGGTTAACCTGGTGCTGGCTATTGGCAAAACCACGTGCGGAATTTTTGCTCACTCAGAAGCACTTGTTGCCGATGGTATTCATTCCCTGTCCGATTTACTAACAGATATCATCACTGTGATTGCGATTAAAATAGCAGCGAAAGAAGCTGATAGCGATCATCCATATGGGCATGCACGTTTTGAAACACTGGCGACGGTTACCCTGGGAATGATTTTAATGACAGCCGGTGCAGGTATATTAGTGAGTGCTGTGGATCGTTTGCAACATCCGGAATTTCTAATCGTGCCAGGTCTGTTGGCAGTCGTTATGACCGTGTTGTCAATTGTTGCGAATGAGTGGTTATACCACTATACAACGTCAATTGCGAAACGAACCCGTTCACAATTAATGAAAGCCAATGCATGGCACCATCGCAGTGACTCTATCTCATCAATTATTGTACTGGCGGGGCTGATTGCTGCGATCGCCGGGTTTGGATATGCAGATGCGATTGCAGCGTCTATTGTTGCTGTGATGGTTGCCAAAATCGGTTATGAGTTGATTGTTTCCAGTATTCTTGAGCTTGTTGACACTGCGTTACCAAAAAAGCTGGTTGATGAACTGCGCAATGTGATACTCGATACCGATGGTGTCGCAGGCTTGCATCGATTGCGTACCCGACGTATGGGACCAACAGCTTTGGCAGATGTACATATTATGGTGAGCCCCCGGATTACTGTTTCTGAAGGGCATTTGATTGCTGATAACGTTCGCAACAGGTTACGTGATGAAGTTGAAGAATTATCTGAAGTGCTTGTTCATGTAGATCCTGAAGATGATGATGTTGTAGAGCTATCTGGTCATTGTCAGTCACTACCACAACGCAGTACAATCATCGATCTGATTGATAATCAGATAAGGCAACTTGTATGGCCTGAGCAGATTAAAGATATTAATCTGCACTACTTGCAAGGACATGTCGAAGTTGAATTAATTTTGTCGCGATCCGAGATGCTGAAAGATCAGCAGCAACAGCGTCAGGCTGAAGATAAACTCTGTTCAGCAATTAAACAGATCAAATATGTATCAAAGACCAACATCTATTATCAATAGAAATATCAGGGTTATCCTCGGCAATACACTCGTCAAAGTGTATGTTGAGGTACTGAAATAACACTCGCAGCAAATGCTGTTTTTCTTTCGCTAAAACTAGCCATAACAAGAGGAGGCTTAAATGTCGTCACCAGCAGACGTTCTAAAAATGATTAAAGACCAGGAAGTGGAATTTGTAGATTTCCGTTTCTGCGATACCCGTGGTAAAGAGCAACATGTGACTGTTCCAGCACATACAGTTGATGAAGATTTGTTCACAGAAGGTAAAATGTTCGATGGTTCTTCAATTGCTGGCTGGAAAAGCATTAATGAATCAGACATGATTCTCATGCCTGATACCGATACAGCGATTATGGACCCTTTCTTTGAGGACAACACACTGATCTTGCGTTGTGATATTGTTGAACCGGCAACAGGTCAGGGATACGAGCGTGATCCTCGTACAATTGCCAAGCGCGCAGAGGCTTATTTGGCAGAAAGCGGTATTGGTGATACCGCTTTTTTTGGTCCGGAAAATGAGTTTTTCGTTTTTGATGATGTCAAATATGGCACATCATTGAATAAAACATATTATGAAGTCGATTCTACTGAAGGCTGCTGGAATTCTGACAGTGAGTTCGAAGATGGAAACATGGGGCATGCACCTGGTGTAAAAGGTGGTTATTTCCCTGTTCCACCGGTTGATTCACTGCATGATATTCGTTCTGCAATGTGTACCACACTTGAAGAGATGGGTGTAGAAACTGAAGTTCATCACCATGAAGTGGCAACAGCAGGTCAATGTGAAATCGGTACCCGCTTCGATACGCTGGTAAAAAAAGCAGATCAAGTATTAATGCTGAAATATGTTGTACAAAATGTAGCGCACTCCTATGGCAAAACCGCGACTTTTATGCCTAAACCGCTGGTTGGCGATAATGGTAATGGCATGCACGTACATCAATCGATCAGTAAAGGCGGAACCAATTTGTTCCCTGGTGATGGATATGGTGGCATGTCAGAAACAGCGTTTCATTACATCGGTGGTATCATCAAACATGCCCGCGCTATCAATGCGTTCTCCAACGCGTCTACCAATAGCTACAAACGTCTGGTTCCTGGTTTTGAAGCGCCGGTAATTTTGACCTACTCAGCGCGTAACCGTTCTGCATCAATCCGTATTCCATACATTGTTAATCCGAAAGGACGCCGAATCGAAGTACGCTTCCCAGACTCTACTGCGAATCCATATTTTGCATTTGCAGCGATGTTGATGGCTGGTATTGATGGAATCAAAAACAAAATCGATCCAGGTAAACCAATGGATCAGGATTTGTATGAGTTAACTCCGGCTGAAGAATCCAAGCTTCCAACTGTATGCCATTCGTTTGACCAGGCATTACAGGCATTGTCAGATGACAGGGCTTTCCTGACAGCAGGCGGTGTTTTTACTGATGATATGATTGACGCTTACATTGAGCTGAAGATGGAAGAGGTGACTCAACTCCGTCAGTCAACTCATCCAGTTGAGTTCCAGATGTATTATAGCTTGTAGGGTTTTACAAGGATTCAACCAGATAACTGACACAGTGTTTTCTGTGTCAGTTATATCTAGGGGTTTGCAACAAACTGCTAAACCACGCACCACACCACAATCACTCTAACTGAGAGTCGACTCTATCACATGAAGCCTCACTCAATGGCGCCTCTGCCTTTATCGACCTGACAGGTCTGTTAGTTCACAGTGAAGGCTCAGTAACAATTTGCTGCCAGGCTGTTATGGCAACAACATACCCCGGATTGTGAAATATAAAAAAGCCGCGAGAAATGCTGACATTGGAACAGTAATCAGCCACGCGGCAGCGATACGATGAACCGCTGAACGTTTTACCAGCTCTTTGCCATGGACTTTTCCCAAGCGTTTGCGGGCTTTTTTATTCAAAGGCGACTGTTTTTTCTTGGCTTTGAGTTGCTTGATCATCAGACCGCGGTCTTCAATCGAGGCCTTGTGAAAGCGCCTGAGAAACTCTTCCAGCGCCGCGTGATCTTTGTCATCATGATGATGACAAATTTCATCAAGCATTTCAGAATAACTTGTTTTTAAATACTCTCGTAAAAAGCCAACACCAAAAACTGCGCCGACTGCAATATGTGTTGAGCTGACAGGCAATCCTAACTGAGAAGCAATAATCACCGTAATCGAAGCAGACATAGCGATGCAGAATGCACGCATTTTATCCAGCTCAGTAATTTCAGAGCCAATCGTACGAATCAGTTTCGGGCCGTATAACGCAAGTCCCGTTGAGATTCCCAAAGCGCCGATGACCATCACCCAGAGTGGAATAGAAGCCTTGTTTGATATGCCACCAGTCGTTAATGCATCATTAATTGCAGCCAAAGGACCAATCGCATTGGCAACATCATTTGCGCCGTGCGCAAAACTTAATAATGCTGCTGAACAAATCAGTGGTAGCGTAAACAGCGTATTAATACTGCTTTTTGTATTGGTTAGTTGAGTAGCTTTCTGGGCAATTGGCTTTTTGATAAGGGTATAAATAATCGCTGCGAATACCAGACCGAAACCAAGCGCGTAGTGAAATTCTATTTTCCAGATTTTTTTCAAACCCTTGAGGATGAGATAAGTTGAAAACGCCCATGCCATCAAGGCAACCAGAAAAGGGACTACTTTCTTTGCGGCGAGTAACTTATCCTCCTTGTAAGTGATATTGCGCTTGATCAAATACAAAAACAGAGCGGCAATTAAACCACCCAAAACGGGTGAAATAACCCAGCTTGCAGCTATTTTTCCCATGACACCCCAATCTGCAATACCCCAGCCAGCAGCTGCAATACCGGCACCCAGTACACCGCCTACAATCGAATGTGTGGTTGAAACTGGAACACCGATGGTGGTGGCAATATTTAACCAAAGAGCACCAGCTAAAAGCGCTGCCATCATTAACCAGATGAAAACATCGCCATTGCTGATCAGCGCTGGATCAATAATACCTTTCTTGATGGTACTAACAACCTCCCCACCAGCAATCAAGGCACCAGCTGATTCAAAAGTGGCTGCAATAACAATTGCCTGAGCCATCGACAACGAGCCTGAACCAACTGCCGGGCCAACGTTATTGGCAACATCATTCGCACCAATATTCATTGCCATATAAGCACCAATAACAGCGGCAATAATTAAAAAACTTCCACTACCAGGCAAAAAATAGATTCCGTAGATGGTTACGGCTACGAGAAAACTGATTGCTAAAACCAGTCGGAGTAAATTTAGATGACCATAGCGCAACATTGCACCCTCTTTTTTATTGTGGACTCACCAGAATAACTTATATTTTCTTGTCTTTATAAAACATCTGTCAAGTGTCTGGATCGCCCAAGGTTTACCTGGGTAGAAGATCATACAGAAGTTGTTATCCAGTATTCAAGACAAACTACAAAAACTTGAGCTAAGATATCTTGGAAAATAGATGCTTAATTGCAAGTGAGAGTTGGTGAACAAATAACGTCAAGCCAGTAAATCATTCCGTTCGACACCCGGTAGATAAAGAGTGTATCCACTTCGATAGCGAACAAATTTTCTTGGCGATGGAAGAAAAACACAACGCAAGTACCCTGAAGCAAAACCAAGCTGCTCAAAGGCGAATAATTGTTTTTCTAGCAGCAATTGATCACGAAAGATTCCAATAGTGAAGATTCCAGCCACAGCACACTGCGATCAGCAAAACACCGATGAATACTACAGAAAATCATATCCTGTTACAGGGATGGCTTCTAGCTGTTTCACGACTGTTATACTTTGGTATTCAAGAATAACATAGGCGAGTCCAAGGTTGTTTTGTTTGATGAGTACCGCACCGTAGGATTGCCCAGAATCATGAATAACAATCGTATCATCCACCTTAAAAGATCGTGATTCTATAACCAGGAAATGTCGAATCTTACCATTATTTCGTTTTTGGAAAGATAATGCTGTGGTATGTGAATAATTCGGATCTTTTTCAATAGTTTTTTTGTCTTTGGTTTTCTTGTTATCTTCAACAACAAGTTCAATTGTTACTGCCTGTACAGAATTTGTAATATTTTTTAGTTCGAACTGAGTGTCGCTTTCTGTATTGGGTGTGAACATTCGCGAAATAATGCCTAATCCAAAATGGTGCTTATCTGAGTCAGCTTTTCTGTAACTTACCAGACTACCAATTGCGACCTGGTTTCCAGAATCCAATGAACATTTCAGATTTTTTCCAGCAGCAACCTCTGCTTGAAACAAGGCAGGTGTTTTGTTGTTGTTGATATCAATTAAAGCCTGGGAAATTGCATTCAAACCGATTGCCACTTCCCGGTGTAGGCTGGAATCAAAAGTGACTGGTTGTCTGAGAGGTTTGCCTTCCCATTGTCGCTGCAGATGTTTAATCAATTCATGGTCAAAACAATTGTGGGTGAACGGGTAAGCAGTCGCAGCATAATAGCGGCCCAGATTTGTTTGTACTACATCAGATTCTTTGAGCATGAGTTTAATCATGTCATCCATGTATATCTGGTAGATATCACTTTCTTCATCCAGATCAACGCTAATCGTTGCCCATGATGGGGCTTTGTCATCATCCATACTCACAAAATAGCCCAGAGGGATTAACCCTGGTGCAATCTTTTCCAGTTTGATTGCAGGTGCCCATCTAGTGAGGAAATGGTTGGTGCGAAGGATCTCACGATTATACATTCCGAATGGATCGGCAGTACTGAGTGCGATGATTTGCTTATAGGTGTCTGCGATTGTTGTGTTGGCTTCACCAGAGATAGCGTATTCCCTGATTTTGGATTTCTCACAAGTTTTATCTGGCAAGATGTTGAATAAAGAGTGAATATCCATCCAGATCCAGGTGGGTTCAGCCAAATTCGCCAGATAATGCGTTTTAAGGATGTTACCCAGTAAGCGAATGAGCCGATGGACTAGCACAGGCATTTTTTTCACAAACGACCGACCCCCTGGCTGCTGCGCACCGGTTTTCAGCAAGTACCAGTAGGCATTGGCATATTCATGCAGAATATCAACATGCAGGACTACAATTTTTTGTACCTGCTCTGATAAAGGCAGGTATTGTCCGCAGATTTTCGAATGTAAAAATTCTTCAATAGTGTAATACATTGGTTGTAATGCCTCCAATGTATCAAATTGTTCCTGAAAGTCGATTATCGTGTTATTTATTTGTTTTATTTTGTCATGGAATTGGCGAGTAACCATCCCTTTATTGATTGTTGGGAGATCGTCTATCCATTGATCGATCGCTTTACGTTTAAATGACAGAGCGTTAATTTGCTTATTTTTGGGCTCAATGAGCTTTAAATAATAAAGATTTCTGACTCTGGGTCGTATAGCCATAATTGCAAATAGTAATAAAAATTTCGAGAAGAGATCTCTTAGCGAGCATTTCAGATGCTCAGGCGCAGGAAGTAATCAATCTGTCACTCTTCGAGGTAAGTTTTCCAAGTTATTTAAATCAAGCTCCTACCAACTACCAGAGGTTGAATTCTCTATATTTCAATTTCGTTAATGTATTCCAGAATACATAACACTTAAATGTTACGTAACATGACTCTCGTTGTAAATACATAGTTTTTCGACTGCTTTCGAACAAGATTAGTCACAAGTATAGGATATTTTAAGGATTTTGTTGTTATTTCAGGGAGGATTATGATGCTTAGCATGGTTTTGTAATATAAAAGTTGGCGCAGAATCAAGTTTAAGTCAGTATTATAATTTCTGAATAATCTGATGGACACACGGGCTGGTGTCCAGATCCCTCGTAGATTTATCAAGATACACACTGTTTGCTGGGCTCATTTTTCTTGTGTAGAGTCGCTTGTGACAGTGTTTTTGTTTTCCATGATGTTAAAGGTGACAGGGCAATGACATTTCATCTGAGTCACTCAATAATGAGCACGTAACCTTGTAAATCAATTAGTAATTGAGGCGATGATGAGTTGCATAATCGTGACAAGTTCTCATAAATTAACCATTGATACTGGTGAAGGATGAATTTTTATCTTATAATCACTAGCTGTCTGATCGCCGGGGTGGTGAAATTGGTAGACGCGCCGGATTCAAAATCCGGTTCTGGTAACAGAGTGAGGGTTCAAGTCCCTCCCCCGGCACCATCTTATCTCAATGGTTTTGCATATTTCTTAATCTAATGCTGTTGCTAAATTAAACAGCAGTAACTACATCGTCCGGGTTTGTATAACCGCGTAATTGTTACCTTTTTTCTGGGTCGTTTCAATCTGATTGAAAGCCATTGTCAGAGTTGTCGTTCGATTTCTGTAGCGTTAGGTGCTACGGCGTTCAACTGTACAATTGAGATCAGATTCAATGCCCACGGCAAGCCTGTACAGTGTGCTTAGGACACAATGTATCTGGAGTAGTAGGGCTTTTGTCCCGGCATATCATTGATTCCGCGCAATGCATTAAGCGCAAAAAAAACTCATGGGTTTTCTTTTTTTAAGTAAATTTTAAGCTGTAATTTTGCCTATTAAAGAAGTAACAGAACTGAAAGATGGTTTCCCATGAACGTATTTGTCGTCGCATGATTTTTGCGTTATTGTTTCCAGCTATTTGATGATTGACCCGGTATCACCAGTTAATATCGATTACGAACAAACCTGATAGCTCAGGAAGTTCTCGATAGAAGTTCAATATCACGGTTATTCGACCAAATTATAGCCAGCTTTTGCCATATTACTTCAAGAGGTAGATTTTTTCTTATGACTGTTATCACTCGTTTTGCCCCTAGCCCAACAGGTTACCTGCATGTCGGTGGTGCCAGAACTGCACTGTATTCCTGGTTACACGCACGTCAATCGAATGGACAGTTTGTGCTTCGGATAGAAGATACTGACAGAGAGCGATCCAGCCAGGAATCAGTTGATGCAATACTGGATGGGATGACATGGCTGGGTCTTGATTATGACAAAGGACCGTATTATCAGACGCAACGTTTTGATCGTTATGCTGAATTGATTCAGCTCTTGCTGGAGCAAGGTAAGGCCTATCGTTGTTATTGCACACGAGAAGAGGTCGAGTCATTACGGGCAGAGCAAATGGCGCGCAAAGAAAAACCCCGTTATGACGGACGTTGTCGGCATCGTACAGAACAAACTGAGGGTTTGGAATCAGTTGTACGGTTCCGCAATCCAGATGATGGCGTTGTCGTATTTGACGATCTGGTGCGTGGAACAATCAGTGTGCAAAACCAGGAGCTGGATGATTTG
This sequence comes from Crenotrichaceae bacterium, assembly GCA_011322755.1. Taxonomy (GTDB): domain Bacteria; phylum Pseudomonadota; class Gammaproteobacteria; order Methylococcales; family DRLZ01; genus DRLZ01. The sequence goes on along the minus strand of DRLZ01000046.1, from coordinate 2,943 downwards.
ATTATCGCCCGATCTGATGGAACGCCAACCTATAATTTTACGGTTGTGGTTGATGATATGGATATGGGGATTACCCATGTAATTCGTGGTGATGACCATATCAACAATACACCGCGACAAATGAATATTCTTCGGGCGCTTGGTGCCGAATTACCGCAATATGCACATGTACCAATGATCCTGGGTTCTGATGGAGCGCGGTTGTCAAAGCGACATGGCGCGGTCAGTGTATTGCAGTATCGAGAAGACGGTTATTTACCGGATGCATTGCTGAATTATCTGGTGCGACTGGGATGGTCGCACGGTGATCAGGAGGTTTTTTCGACTCAAGAGATGATAGCACTGTTTGATTTGAAGGATATCAATCGAGCTGCTTCGACATTTAATACTGAAAAGTTGTTGTGGCTTAATCACCATTATCTCATGAACGATGATCCAGTATCTGTTGCAGGACATTTGAAATGGCATTTTGATCAACGCGGAATCAATATTGAAGTAGGGCCGGCATTGGTCGATTTGGTCAGGATTCAACGAGAACGTTGTAAAACATTGGTAGAAATGACCGAGATGAGTTTATTTTTATACCAGGATTTTGATGCGTACGATGAAAAAGCAGTGAAGAAACATTTTAAAGCGAAATGTTTGCCAGTGCTACAGTATTTACTCGAACAATTCAATACTGTATCTCTCTGGAATGCTGATAATTTGCATCAAATTGTAATTGACACAGCGCAAGCCATGGACAAAAAAATAGGAGAAATTGCTCAACCCATACGGGTAGCAGTTGCAGGTAAAGCCGTTTCGCCACCGATTGATATCACCCTTGAATTATTGGGTAAAGATCGGACGTTACAGCGAATAGAACGAGCGATCCGCACAGTAGAAGAGAGAAATGTCGAAATAAGTTAGACGAAAAACATTTCGTTTGCTATAATGGTCGATTCAGTTGGGGCCATAGCTCAGCTGGGAGAGCGCTACAATGGCATTGTAGAGGTCGCCGGTTCGATCCCGGCTGGCTCCACCAGGTTCCAACTCGAGAAAATACAGTCCCCATCGTCTAGAGGCCTAGGACACTGCCCTTTCACGGCGGTAACAGGGGTTCGAACCCCCTTGGGGACGCCATACTTCAAAGCCTTTGATAATCATCAAAGGCTTTTTTATTTGTCGTTCTTGTTTCATCAGGACATCGTAACCCTGCCAGTGTAAAGTTCTTCTGTATTCTGATGACTGCAGGAAAGAATGTGTTGTGCAATTCAAAAAAATAAACACAACTTCTGGGTTCGTCATGAAGATTTTTGCAAAAAAAAGCGAGGACTTCTCAATTATCTCATAATCAGTGTATATCAATAGGAAGAAAGCAACGGCAAGCAAGTTGTTTACTTTAGAGTAACCTGGGTTGCCGTCAATTTTGCTGTTTAAAACAAAGGTTTGTATGTAAGAATAATAACCTTTAAAATATAACTTGACGGTTAATGTGGTTATTTGTAAGGCAGGTTTTTATTGTGTTCGCTCAATTTAAATGCAGAGACAGGTTTTAGATCAGTGCGCATTGGCCCTGACATAAAGTATTACTGGAATCTGTTTTTTCTAATAACAGCAGTTGTATGCATGATTTCTATTTACTTGATCTCATACCATAAACAGATGGTTGATGATATGGGGGTATATATAATCGATACGTATTATGATGTGCGTAAGGGCGAATATGATAAGGCAATTAATGAATTAGAAAAAAGCAGTGCCGGATCGGCCATTCAGCTGTTGAATGAATGGGAGTCTATTAAGAAAAAAGATCGCTTATACCTACTAAAAAGAAAGTTATTATTAAGGTTGTCAGAGAATTTACATAAACAAAGTAAATATAAAGAGTTAGCTTATTGGTCAAAGAAGTGGCTTGCCATGGACGAACGTGATGTTACTGCGATGGCGTTTTATTATCAAGCGTTATTGCATCTTGATCAGACACGTGAAGAAGGTGTAAAGGGCATGATTAACGCATACAGAAAATTTCCAGATAATAAATATTTGAAAAGGTTCTACAATACATATCGAAAAAATAATAGTGAAGGCCTTTAAACATATTTTTCTTTGGTCATGGATATTAACATTGCCAATAACTATTTGTACTGTAGCAGTAATCTATAAGGCATTAGATCGCTATTATGTATTTGGTGTACGATATAACCCATCACCAATAACACCACCTTTGTCTTTGTATATAAACTATGAAATTGATTCTCTTCTGAATAAAGCACGAGTGATCCTTTTTGAAAAAAAGACCTCCAGACTGGCTGAAGTTGATTTATTTATTCCACATTCAGAAATCGCAAAGCTCGAGCATCATATGCCGCAATCGGGATTCGATTATGTTAAGGGAAGGATGATAATTGACAAAAAACTGATTAAAGCAAAAATAAAATACCGTGGAGATTTTTTATATCATTGGGCATGGAACAAAAAATCAATACGCGTGAAATTAAGTAAAAAAAGACTTTACAAAGGTCTGCGTAAATTTAATTTGCAAGCCCCAAAAAGACCGGAACAGTTAAATAATTATTTAGGTTTGCGTTTAGCTAAACTGCTGGGACTAACGGCACCACAAACACAACTCGTTCACCTCAATATCAATAATAACAGTCAAGGTATCCACGTGCTTATTGAGCAGCTGGAAGAAGCAACCTTGAGGCATAATCGTTTAATGCCTGGTGATATCTATCGAGGTGAAATTGTCGGTAAGGATGCATTTGTAGACAGTGGTGTAAGAACACTGTTTGATTCTGCAAGTGTGTGGGACAAAATGGCAATTAACAATCATTATGCTGACGATTCCATAGAACCTCTTATCAAATTAATCAGTCTAATTCAAAACAAGGATGAGGTCGACTCACAGAAACAATTAAGCGAATTGCTTGATATGCAGGCATGGGCTAAATTCAGTTTGTT
>DRLZ01000045.1 GCA_011322755.1 Crenotrichaceae bacterium | reverse complement strand
GATCCCCTACACCTTCCTCACCCCCTGGCTTGCGTTGAATGAGAAGAATTATGAGAAGTATCAGAAATATGGGGCATGGGCAAAGAGGAAGGAGTTGTTAGAAACGGATAAAACTGAATGGCGTACCACATTACCGTATCAAATTCGTTATCTTGCGTTAAGTAAAAGTTATGAATTAATTAACGAATCGAGCGGATCAAGACGGAATTTTGCCAGTCGTGGTGTTGCAATCGCAGCATTGGGGAAAATTCGCAGCATGCCTGTGGCGAAAAGCATCTGCCCGATGCAATTTCAATGTAGTCTGTTAATTAAAGTAACGCTGAATCGAGAAGGTTTACCATTGCCACTGCGACCAGCTGCCTATGTCTCGTTGGATTGGTATCTCTCAAGCCGGTGGAAACAATGGCCACTGACAAGCTGATTATCCCGATGCGTTTTATTGTTGCCATGGTGCTGATATCAATATTGGTGTCATTGCACTTGATGAGTACAGCGACCCAGAACTCAGCTGAGATTGGCTCGAATTATTCAGCCTTGTTATTAATTAACGCACTGGCGCTTGTGCTGCTACTGGTTCTGGTTGGAATCAACGTTTACTGGTTAATCAGTCAGGTGCGGCAGCGTGAAGCCGGGTCGCGGTTAACAGTACGGATGATTTTTGTATTTATCTTGCTTGCCCTGGCCCCATCAACGCTAGTTTTCTATTATTCGATCAATTTCCTGCACCAGAGTATTGACAGCTGGTTTGATGTTCAGGTCGACAAAGCGATGGAAGATGCGCTAGAGCTGAGTCAGGCATCGTTGGATGAGCGTATGCGCGGTCAGTTAAAGCTGACGCGAAAGATGGCTGACCAGCTTGCCGGTATGCAGGAAAACCTTGCTGCAGTGGAGCTTGATCAGTTGCGTGAATGGTCGGAAGCAACCGAGATGATGATTCTGTCGGATCAAAAAATGGTTTTGGCGTACAGCAATACCATGCCGGAACTCATGTTTCCCGGATTACCGAGCGACAGCATTTTATCCCGGGTCAGGCAGGGAGAAGATTATGTTGGGTTGGATCCAGTTTTGGATGAGGGTTTGCAGGTGAGATCTGTGGTTTCAGTCGGCAATGATGGACTGCGTTATCTACAGGCGCTGTATCCAGTGCCTGTGCATATGACTGATCTGGCAAAAGGCGTAGAAGATGCTTATGTTCATTATAAAAAAATGGGTTTTTTACGCCAGGATCTGAAAAGTACCTTTTCTCTCACCCTGTTTTTGATCTTGCTGGTCAGTTTGCTGGCAGCTGTCTGGGTTACATTTTTGAGTATCCGACGCTTGCTTGAGCCATTAAGAGAGCTGGAGCAAGGCACATTGGCTGTTGCAGCCGGTAATTATGAACAGCGTCTACCTGTTACCAGTCGTGATGAATTGGGACTTCTGGTGCAATCATTTAATTACATGACCGACCAGGTTGCTCAGGCACGTGATGAAACCGAGAAAGCACATCTTGAAGCTGAGAACCAGCGGGCTTATCTGGAAACAGTGTTGCGAAATCTGACATCTGGAGTCATCAGCATTGATGAAGACGGGAGATTGCGCACAGCAAATCAGGCGGCTGATACAATTCTCAATATTGAACTGAAAGCCTTTATTGGTAACCCGATGACGAGTTTAACCCAGGCTCACCCGCAGTTAAGCGATTTGGTTGATGTATTGCGAAGCAGCATGCACAAAACCCGCTCGCGCTGGCAAGAGGATATCAACTATGCAGGTAGCAGAGGTCAACGTCAGTTACTGTGCTGCGGGACTTCGCTTGTTTCGCCACACGGACATTGCTCAGGCGCGGTAATGGTGTTTGATGATGTAACAGATTTAATGCGGGCTCAGCGCAATGAAGCATGGGGCGTTGTTGCCCAGCGCATGGCGCATGAAATAAAAAATCCGTTAACGCCAATCCAGCTCTCTGCTGAGCGCTTGCGCAGTAAAATAGCGATGCGATTACACGGTGAGGATTCCGATATTCTTGAGAAATCGACACGGACGATTATTCGCCAGGTAGAAACACTGAAAGAAATGGTGGATGCATTTTCAGTTTATGCACGCGCACCACACATGAATATTACTTCGCTCAATCTGAATGAATTGATCGAAGACATCGCCGCATTATACACTACGCAGCAAAATCTGGATGTGGAGCTGGATCTTGCAGAAAATCTTGCGCCAATTGAAGCAGATGTTGGTCGTATGAATCGACTCTTGCATAATCTGATCAAAAATGCAGAAGAAGCTGTGACTGGAAAAAGTGCAGCTAAAATCAGTCTACGGACCCGAAAAGTAACGATTACAGAGCAGCAATGGCTGGAATTATCAGTACGGGATAATGGTTGTGGTCTGACAGCCGATCAACTGGACAATATTTTTGACCCGTATGTCACAACGAAAACAAAAGGCACAGGTCTCGGGCTTGCAATCGTGAAAAAAATTGTAGAAGAACACCACGGAATGATTCATTTGAATACACAATATCAAACAGGCGTTGAGTTTATTGTTCAATTACCTTTTAGCCGCCATCTTGCAACACAGACAGTATCAGTGCCTGAAGGCAAAGTACAATGAGTCAGGGGACTGTGCTGGTTGTTGATGATGAGCTTGAAATTGGTGCGCTCGTACAGGATATTCTTGAAGACGAAGGCTATCAGGTGCTGCTCGCCACCGATGCAGCTCAAGCCCGTGTCCGCTGTATTGAACAAAAACCTGACCTGGTGTTGCTGGATATCTGGATGCCTGATGAAGATGGCATCAGCTTGCTGAAAGACTGGTTTCATTCTAATGAAGAATTTTGTCCGGTGATTATCATGTCGGGTCACGGTACGATTGAAACAGCTGTTGAAGCGACACGGCTTGGTGCATATGAGTTTCTGGAAAAACCATTATCCATGTCCAAGCTTCTCCTGACTGTAGAACATGCAATTGATTCGCGCTCATTAAGCAAAAATAGCGATAAAGGCCATCAACAAACTGAAACCATCATTGAGCCAGGGGGAAAAAGTCTGGTAATGGAACGCCTGCGCGAACAGGCGCGCAAGCTTGCCCGGCATGAAACCCGAATACTGCTCACTGGAGAGCAAGGTGCTGGTAAAGAAACCCTGGCGCGTTATATTCATGGCCACAGCGTACGGCGCAGTGGTCCTTTTGTCAGTGTGGTATTGGGAGCAATTGCAGCAGATCAGACGGTTATCGAGTTCTTTGGTTGGGAAGATGGCGATGACATTCATCAAGGCCTGGTGGAAAAAGCAGATGGCGGGGTATTGTTTCTTGATGGTGTTGATAACATGGAAGAAGAAACCCAGCTGCGTTTATTCAGTGCCTTACAGTCACAATCGATTATGCGGGTTGGTGGTTGCAAGGCTGTTGCTGTGGATGTGCGGGTGATTTCATCAACTCGGCATAATCTCGAACAGCAAGTACAAGCAGGACAATTTCTAGCAAATTTCTACTATTTGTTGAATGAAGTGTCGATTTCGATGCCGTCATTACGAGACCATAATGAAGATGTCAGCGAATTGCTTGCCTATTATGTCGATTATTTTGTCAGTCGCGAAAAAATGCCCATTCGTCGTTTTTCTGTAGCCTCACAAAATTTTCTGCGTCATTATCCCTGGCACGGCAATGTGCGTGAGCTAAAAAATCTGGTGCAGCGGTTACTGATTCTAGGCGCAGGAGATCAAATAGAACTGGATGAAGTAAAAGCCGCTTTAAATGAAGAAACTGCCGATCGACCATACCACGTATCAACCGACCTTTATCAGTTATCACTGAAAGAGGCAAGAGAACAATTTGAAAAGGATTATCTGCAATACCATTTAAAACGGGCAGAAGGCAGCGTTGCGCGATTATCTGAGGCAGTGGGTATGGAGCGTACGCATCTTTATCGAAAACTACATTCTCTGAATATTGAATTTAAAAAATCATCTGGATAGTGTTTGCTGTTATTTCAGTTCAATCAGCACATAAATACTCAATGAAGAAAACAGATTATCGCAATTTACTTCTGACAGCTACACCAGCTGAAAAATGGAACCAGATATACCAAGAGCGTTTATTGCAAACCAGAGTTCAGCCGCCTGCTCAGGTATTGGCTGATTGTGCACACTTGCTGCCGGCGTCCGGCAGAGCGCTTGATCTGGCTTGCGGAAGAGGCGGGAACGCCATGTTTCTGGCTGAACATGGGCTGCAAACATGGGCGTGGGATATTTCAGAAACGGTGTTGGAGCAACTCACAGCTCAGGTCACACGAGCTGGATTAAAACTCCATACTGACGTGAAGGACATTGAGAATACTGAGTTACCCGTTGCCTGTTTTGAGGTTATTGTTGTTAGCTTTTTTTTAAACAGATCAATTTGTGAAAGTATTATCAAGATGTTAACATCTGACGGTTTATTGTTTTATCAAACGTATACTGTTGATGCTCTGAAAGCTGGTATTGGACCGACTAATCCCGATTATCTATTGCACCCAAATGAATTGATTAAGCTGTTTGACGGGCTACAATTACATGCTTATCGAGAAGATTGCTTAATACCAGAAGCACATAAAAATAATTTACAAGGTCAGGCGTATCTCGTCGCACGTAAAATTGATTCATAGGGGAAAAAATGATTCAAAGACTCAATCCCAAACAAGCGTGGGAGCGCTTGCAATCTCATCCTCAGACAATTCTGATTGATGTACGAACCGCGGGTGAGTATGCATTTGTCGGTCATCCTCCATCGGCCGTATTTATTCCATGGAAAGAAGCGCCGGACTGGACAACCAATCCGGATTTTATTCAGCAGGTCGAAGCGACAGTTCCAGAAAAAGACACACCGGTTATTTTGATGTGTCGTAGCGGTCAGCGCTCAATGCAGGCTGCCCAAGCCTTGGAAGCCGAAGGATATACCGATCTTACAAACATGGAAGAAGGTTTTGAGGGCGACCTGGATGAAAACAAACAGCGGGGCAATATTAACGGCTGGCGCTTTCATCAATTGCCCTGGCAGCAGTCGTAAAGTCTTTGAAGCCAGGCTTCAGCGAGATCCTGGTCTGCTGTTGAGTGCCTCCATATACAACTAAAAGTATCAGTTTCTTGCGATAATGCTATAATTCCAGAGCTAAATTGATTGCGTGAAATTATTGTCATTATCTCAGCAAAGAAATCGCAGTCTTTGAGTATATCAGCTAGATACGTAAACAGGACACATCCACTTCATCAGGAATATCCGTTTCTGATGTCGGTATAGTATTTTCCTAATCTTATCCAGGTAACGCATAAACACGTCATGTCAGTGATGCTTCGCAAATCATCATTGCTGTCAACTATTAAGGAATTTTGAATGCATTCAGTCGAGCGACTTCGCAATATCGCTATTATTGCCCATGTTGATCATGGTAAAACCACGTTGGTGGATCAATTGTTAACCCAGTCAGGAACAATGGATCTGCGTGGTCAAAGTGCAGAACGCATGATGGACAGTAATGACCAGGAAAAAGAACGTGGGATTACGATTCTTGCTAAAAATACTGCGATTCACTGGAAGGATTACAAAATCAATATTGTAGATACCCCGGGACATGCAGACTTTGGTGGTGAGGTTGAGCGTATTCTTTCCATGGTCGATAGTGTTTTGTTACTGGTAGACGCAGTTGATGGGCCGATGCCGCAAACACGGTTTGTTTCACAAAAAGCACTTGCCATGGGATTGCAGCCGATCGTTGTTGTTAACAAGATTGACCGTGATGGTGCGCGTCCGGACTGGGTTGTTGATCAAACTTTTGATCTGTTTGATCACCTTGGCGCAAGTGATGAACAAATGGATTTTCATACCATTTACACCTCAGCGCTACAAGGGTACGCGGGCATGCAGTCAGATGTGCGTGACGGCGATATGCAGCCTTTGTTTGAATTGATTGTCAACGATGTTCCGCCACCGGCTGTTGATCTGGATGGCCCGTTTCAGATGCAAATCAGTAGTCTCGATTACAGCTC